>JAZBOI010000018.1:0-2823 GCA_036351095.1 Bacteroidales bacterium
CCTTCACACTTTCGCTAAGAATGGATGTGGCTTCCTCTTTTGAGGCAGCCTTATTCAGCCGGTCGATTGTTTCCCTGAATGAGTCTTCATTGCCGTTAAAGAGCTCCCGGATAAAATAGAAGCGGTCATTAATGCCCAGTGCCCTGTTAAGGTCGGTAACGGGCATACTCCGTGGTTTGCCTTCGGATTTTTTACTTTCACCTACTTTCTCATTTATACTGCTGGAAAGGTGGGAGAATCTATCTGCAACTATCCTGTCACTTTTCTTCTCCTGGCCAGGTTCAGCACTGTCCTTATCCACCGTTTCGCCGGTTATGCTTTCTTTATGCTTATCAGCACCGGCTGTCTCATCATGCTGATCTCCCGGCTCCGTGATTTCTTCAAGCTCTTCTTCCAGGTCAAGTATGTCATTGTCGAAGAGTCCGGGCTCTTCCTGCTGCGGCTGCCGGTGAATCTCCTCCAGCGCTTGCTGCTGATACTCCTCCTCTGGCTCCCCCTGGAGTTGCTGCGACTTTTCCTGCTGCGTCTTCTCTGGTTCCCCCTGGAGTTGTTGCGGTTCTTCCTGCTGCTCCTCCGGTTCCTGCTGCGGCTGCGGATGAGTCAGTTTACTATCTCCCGGCTGGTATTCGCTGATAATCTCCCCTATTAATCTGATTAATTCCTCCGCACTTTTGCATTTTGATTTCGCCAGTTCAATCTGGAGCCGGGGAAAATCAGGCTTATTACCCAGATCTTCTATCAGATCCCCGGCCTCTTTGAGATCCCTGAGAATAATATTTATGGCTGATTTCAGATCCATGAAATTGGTTTTATTTAAAATCAATTTTCTTTACCTTGCAAAGGTAATTAATAATTTATCGTGACAGAAAGTTCCCGGCATCATAAATACTTGTGATAAATGCATTTTCTTGAGAATTCTCTTGACCATATAAATAAACGTGGATCGATAGAGGTTATTGCAGGATCAATGTTCTCGGGCAAGACCGAGGAATTGATCAGGAGGCTCAAAAGAGCCAGGATAGCCGGTCTTAAAGTAGAGATATATAAGCCTGCCCTGGACAAGAGATATTCAGACAGTCTTGTCGTCTCGCACGATGAGAGGTCCATCACATCAACACCTGTTGAGCATGCTTCCATGATACTCCTGTTGTCATCAGGCGTGCAGGTTGTCGGGATAGATGAAGCCCAGTTTTTTGATAAAGCCATAGTGGACGTGTGCAATGAGCTTGCAGACAGGGGTACCAGGGTTATTGTTGCCGGTCTCGATATGGATTACAGCAGGCAGCCTTTTGGCCCCTTGCCTGATATACTGGCCGTTGCTGAATATATTACGAAGTTGCATGCGATATGCATGGAATGCGGCAACCTGGCTAATTATTCATACCGGAAGGGCAGGGATAAAAATGTGGTTTTACTGGGCGAAAGGGATGTATACAAACCCCTGTGCAGGAATTGTTTTATTAAGTTAAGGGAAGCAGAGGAGGAAATTTGAAAACAGATGTCAGGACACTTGCAGAAATTACCGGGTCGGTACTCAGGGGCGATGCCGGTCTTGTAGTAAGGGACCTTCTGATCGATAGCAGGAAAGTCCTGGAGTTATCTGACGGGACAATGTTCATTGCCCTGAAGGGGGAAAAGAACGACGGGCACAGATACATAGCTGATATGTACAGGGCAGGGGTGAGGGTGTTCCTTGTAACGGACAGCCTGTTCAATGAAAGGGTGGAGGATTACCCCGGGGCGGCCTTTATTATTTCCGGTGACAGCCTGTCTGCTCTTCACAGGATAGCTGGATGGAAAAGGGAAAATTACAGGGGACATTTGATTTCTGTTACCGGCAGTAACGGTAAGACCATAATAAAGGAATGGCTTTCAGACATTCTGGGAAGAGAGCAGAATGTGATACGTAGCCCCAGGAGTTACAATTCCCAGGTGGGAGTGCCCCTGTCACTATGGTATCTCAGCAATGAATATGACAGTGCAGTTATTGAAGCAGGTATGTCTGAACCGGGTGAGATAGAGAAGCTGGAAAGGATAATCAGGCCGCAGACAGGCATATTCTGTCACATTGGCGAAGCCCACAGGGAGAACTTCAGCAGCACTGAAGAAATGGTCAGGGAGAAACTGGGTCTCTTCATAAATTCTGAAGTGATAGTTTACCCGGCAGACAAGCCTGAAATACATAAGGGAATCCTGAATGATGAGAGGCTGAGGAATAAGCGCCTGTTCAGCTGGTCAGCAGGCAAGAATAAAGCTGACGTTTATATAAAACCTGAGATGCATGAGGGTCAATACCCCGGGCTCGGGGTAACTTATGACGGCAGGAAATTCCTGTTCCGTATACCTTTTTCCGACAGGGCTTCCGTTGATAATATATCAACTGTAATTACTGTTCTCCTGTACCTTGGTCTTGATGCCGGGGTCATTTCAGAAGGCTTAAGGAACCTTTATCCTGTGGCCATGCGGATGGAACAGAAGGAGGGGATAAATAACTGCCTGCTCCTTGAAGATTTTTATAATTCTGATCCCGGTTCACTGAGGATAGCAATGGAGTATCTCAAAGGTATCTCGGATAAGAATATGACCCTTATCCTGTCGGATTTTGTGGAGGGTAACAGGAACAGGGAACAGCTCTACAGCGAAGTGGCCGGTGACATAAGGAAGACAGGTGTAAGGAAGCTGATAGCCATAGGAGATGACCTTGCCGGCTTTGGTGATTTATTTGACGCAGGCACTAAAAGCTTTTTTAAGGATACGGACGATTTTATTGCCTCTTTCCTTCCGGCCGGCTTCAGGGATGAGGCCATACTGATCAAAGGGGCA
>JAZBOI010000019.1:0-3553 GCA_036351095.1 Bacteroidales bacterium
CTGAGGTTTTCAGCCAGAGGGGTTAATATATTTTCCGGGATTCCCGGGAATAACAGCAATAATGACCTGAGTTTTCTGTATACCAGTTCATCCTCTACCAGCTGTTCCTTCAGTATCTCATCAAGCTGATCACGGTATAATTTAGGCAGGCGGTAAGAACATTTACTGTAAACATCGTCATAATTCTTCTGCAGGTACCTGCAAGATTCTTCTCTTAATATCCTGTGTACGCCAAAAAGGAGGGCAACGAGGAAATCTGTCTCTTCCGGTTTGGGCATCTTATATAATTGTCTGATGGCAAGGGCCTTGGTCCATACTCCAATGTGGTTGTAGTCCTTATTGACAAGTTCGTAAATAAGTGAGTCGTAGTCCGGGATCCTGCCCGGGAAGAAGCTGCTGAGCTTTCTGAACCTGTATCTGGCAGACACCCTGTCAAGCAATGCTTTCAGTTGTGGCTTTATACCTTCATCAATAATGATATCAAGCATCTCGAAGGCATAATTAACAGTCTCCAGGGTTCCCTCATGAAGCTTATTCCTTATTTCTTCAAGTGTCGTTTTATCATATAAGAGTGAAAGAATATCGAACAGGAAATCCATCCACCATTCCGATTCCTTTTCAAGAGCTTCATACAGCAGCTTATCATTATTTTCCTTCAGAACAATTGAAGCCGAAAGGTTCCATGACAGCAGTCCTATGATATCCAGCACTTCGCGGCGCAGCCTTTGACGGTCTCTCCCACGGGCTTTCCATTCACACTTCTGCAATCCCCTGACCGCTTCTTTCCTCATCAGCCTGTGCACAGACCATAGCCTGGGCAGCAGGAAATCAATGGCCTGCCTGCCTCCTTCTTCGGCAAAGAGCCTGGTAATAAGTCTTCTCGTCATTATATTACCCGAAGAACGTGCAAAATGCCTTGATAATGCAGTGAAGGCCTGCTCCCCAAAGCTTCGCAGCACGGCGTAAGCATCCCCGGCGATATATTGATTATCCAGGCATTCACATATTTCAGGCAATAATTCTCCAATCCTGAATTTACCGGCAATGTACAGGGTCTCCCTCCTGATATCATTATCCTCATCACGGATAAGTCTCATAAGGTCCGTTACCACCGGTGCTGCCTGCTGGGCCATTATAGCACGCAGATGCATCTTTTTGTTACTGCTGTCTTCTATTGTGGAAACAAGGTCTTTGGTCCTCCCCAGCCCTTCTTTTTCCAGACCGGCCTCAATATCCCTTAACACTGATTGCAGCCTTTCTCCAATACCGTTGCTGTCGTAACGACCCGATTTTAAATACCTGAGCAGGGGCAAGAGGTCCGGGTTAAGGTTATTTTCAGCTTTATTAACAACCTGCCTGATAACCAGTCTGTTGTCAATAATGCTTTCATGTATTTCCGAAGCGGTAATAAGCTCAAAATAGTTATTATCAATATACAGGCCTGCCGAGCCGGGCGAATCAAATATTTCTTTCTCATCATGTTCAGGAAAAACCTTCCTTTTCATCTCGCTCTCAGCAAGCCTGATCCGGATAAATTTCCTGTATTCCCTGTAAAGGCGTAATGCAGCAAATACCCATAAAGCAGTCAGCAGCACAAGGACCCAGGAAAAATGTATCAGCTTAACAAACGCCAGTGTTCCTGTTACTGTAAGCAGTAAACCTGCAATAACTACGGCAATCTCATTCCCCATACCGTTTATAAGTGACAGCACATAACGTCCCTGTTTCTGTCCCAGTGGCTGGCATAAAATATTCAGTGAGGGCTTTTCCACTGCAATATTTAACGACCTGGAAAATACACGGCTGAATGCCAGTATAAGGAAAAAGAACAAAAATCCCGGAGTACCTGTTGAAATATCACCGGCAGAGCCAAGTATTATGACAACAACCATAAACAGGCCTATAAGCACGGGTGACAGGCTAAGGGCTATATCAATACCCTGCCTCCTTACGATACCTGAAAAGAGGAAGGAATTTATAAGCAGGGCAACTATCATCATACAGCCCTCGAAAAGACCAAGGAAATTTGCCATGTCATATTCAGCGGGATAGCGTATCCTGGTTACAGCCATAAATGAATATTGCACAAAAAAGAGCACTATTACGGACAGGGCGAAGAATAAAGCAATTGAGCGCAGGTATTTATTGCCCTTGAGTGTCCGGGTACCTTTCCGGTTCTCAGCCGGACGCACCTTCATCCCCATGTACTGTTTGCGCCTGGTGATTATATCTGCCTGGGCCAGGGATATCACTATTATGCTTATAATACTTATAAGAAATATATTGTGAGTGCCAATATTGAATGCAAGCATTGCCGGAACCAGGAAGCTCCCTGTTATCAGACCGGCTATAAGGGCAGTGTTGAGACCGGCGGAAATTTT
This sequence comes from Bacteroidales bacterium, assembly GCA_036351095.1. Classification (GTDB taxonomy): domain Bacteria; phylum Bacteroidota; class Bacteroidia; order Bacteroidales; family VadinHA17; genus UBA9300. Next base: position 2,382 of record JAZBOI010000019.1, read on the forward strand.
TTGTTCTTCCTGCTGGCTGAACAGTAGTCCTGCAGTATCCCTGAAAGCCAGCATTAGCAATAAAAAGGAGGGTCCCAGCATCATGAAGAACAAATACAGAACCCTGGTGTCTGTACTGCTGCGAAGCAATATCCAGAGAGCCAGCGTAAGGAGCAGAATAAAGGTAAGGGTCAGGACCGAGAGCAGGGAAAACTTCATCCTGGGCCTCAGTAAGGAGTAAAGGCCTGTCAGGCCAATGCCTGCAATACCACTGAGAATCCAGGCCCGGGCCAGGGCAGTTTCATCGAAGCTCGAAAGAAAGGCTGCATGAGCAATAACATTGAAAATGGCATAGAAAATACCGATGAATACCGATTGAATTAACAGCGAAGCAATTATGCTGCGCCCATCCCTTCCTGTTCTAAAGAGTCTAAATATAGCTAATCCCATTCCGGCATCTTTTCAACACACTAATTTAGCCATTAATTACCAAGACAATTTTTGATAAATAATTTATTTACCAACATATTATATCATATAATAAACAATATCAGCTTAAACAATATTACGGCTTAGCAGTGGGAAGGTTACAGATCCTATTTGTGACAAAAGATATTAGTCGCGAAGATCTTGATTATTAGCAGGATAATCTAAAATTATTTCCATCAGCTTACCGGGATCAGCCTTCAGGCCATCAACGATAATCCGTGCTTTAGTGTAGTAATTTTCCCTTTCTGCCAGTGTTGCCGTGACATATTCCTCAAGGTCCTGGTCGTTCCTGTCTTTAAGAAGGGGGCGTTGTTTTTTTGCATTTAGCAGTCGGTGTGTCAGCGTTTTGGGATTATGACTGATATAAACAGTTATACCGGTTCTGTTCATATATTTCATATTATCCCTGTGGCATGGTGTGCCACCGCCGCAGGCAACCACCATGTCCTGGTCCAGGGGGATCTGCCTCAGGGTAGCGGCTTCCACATCCCTGAAATATTCTTCACCTGATACCGCAAATATCTCTTCAATAGTTTTATCTTCGGCTTCTTCGATGAGACTGTCAAGGTCGACAAATTCCCATCCTGCCCCTGAAGCCAGTCTTTTCCCAAAGGTTGATTTGCCTGAACCCATAAAACCCAGCAGGTAGACTGTCATAGTAGGTATTTTATCTGTGGCTTGTTTTACCGTGGCACTAGAGTTCC
>JAZBOI010000020.1:0-6362 GCA_036351095.1 Bacteroidales bacterium
CCGGCCCTCCAGGATATTTTTTCTTAAGCTGATAAAGGGAATTGACTTACCGTTGATCAGCACCCTGGCTTCCAGGTCAAACCAGTCATTTGATGCTTCATAATTGATATCCAGTCTGACAGGTTTTAAATTGTATTGTTTGTCGAGGCTCCCGTGTTTGATAGTGAATCCGCCTGACAGTAGTTCGTCATAGGAATTATTGAGCCATTCGATCAATGAATATAATTCCTCTTTCGTTTCCCCGGTTCTTGTTGCAACAGTGAAATTTATACTATCATCACTGTATAAACCCATTTCGTTCAGTTTACTTACATATTCCTTTTCCCGCTTTCGATCCCTGAAGATCTTCCTGAAAATGAATCCCTGCTCTTCTTCAAAAACAGTGAAAGAATTGACCTGATCGGTCTGGAATATTTCTTTAGCCCCGTAACTGAACCTGAGTATCAGAACCGGAATATTTCTTATACCCATTTCGAGGCTGAGCGAGGCAGAAGGTTTAGGCCTGATATTGATTATTTCAAAACCATCTGCCTTAACATCATGGTTATTGACAATATTCCTCACAAAGCCTTCAAAATATTTCCTGCTATGTGCGGCAGGTATTACCACTTTATCTCTCGAAAGGAAGGGCATAATCTTTGATCCTTCTATTTCATCCACCGCCAGTAATTCATCTTTGTGTCTTATCAGGCAGGGATAATTGCATAAGATCTCAGTATCACTGTTCAGGAGGGCGATCTTTCCTCCTTTCCCTGACAATTCCAGGCTGTAAGTACTCTCTTCATCTTTTTTCTTAAAGACGAACAACGGCTTTATCTTTTCAGCGGATACATTAAGTATATCTTCAGGGTGAAGATTACTTCTTCCTGTCTTTTGCCAGTACACCGGGACAGGGTGTTCAGTGATTATCTCAAAACAATTAAAGAGTTTTTTTTCAATATATGGCTTAATATGTTTTTCAAACTTATCCCCGCTTATATTTTCAGTAAATTCCACGACCGTCCTTTCCCGGGAAAAAAGCCGAAAGAGGTAACGGTCAGAATAGCTGTTGATAAGCTCGATCAGCTTAATCTCAGGTTCGCTCAGTTTATCCAGGGTATCGGGCGAGGCATATGGTGAGAGGCATTCCACCGGGCTGTAGAAAGCATCCCCTTCTTCTTTTTCTATAATCCATGGAAGGAAGACAGAACCCCACAGCCTGTGTCTGCTCAGTATGATTACAAAGGCACGATCTGATATTTTTCTTATCCTGTTCAAATCAATGATAATGGTATATCATACAATAATGGTTAAGAAAATACACTTTTCAAAGCCGGTTGCCAGTCTTTTTATAAATTTATGGTCTGTAAATCTTACTATGAACAGGACAATACTTCATATCGATATGGATGCATTTTTTGCTTCAATTGAGCAAAAAGACAATCCCGAATTAAAAGGCAGGCCGGTGGTGGTAGGGTCGGATTCTTCTCGGGGTGTAATTGCAGCAGCAAGCTATGAGGCACGCCGCTTCGGTGTGCGATCGGCCATGCCCAGCAGCACGGCAAAGAAATTATGTCCCGGACTGATATTTACCAGGCACAGGATGCAAAGATATAAAGAAGAGTCACAGCTTATTTTTGATATTTTCCACACTTACAGCCCTCTTGTTGAAGCCCTTTCGATTGATGAAGCTTTCCTGGATGTTAGTAAGGTTGCTTCAGACCTGGATGATGCAGCATCCATTGCAAAGAAAATAAAAAAGGAAGTCAGGGATAAGACAGGACTCAGTTGCTCGGCAGGTATCTCGGTAAATAAATTCCTGGCAAAGCTGGCTTCGGATATTAATAAGCCGGACGGTATGTTTATTATCTATCCGTCTGATATTGATAAATTTATCTGTGATCTGCCCATTGAAGGTTTCTTCGGAATAGGTAAGGTTACAGCTGAAAAGATGCACCGCTTCGGTATACATACGGGTGCTGACCTGCGCGGGGCGAATCTTTCTTTCCTGGAAAGGAATTTCGGCAAGGCCGGACGTTTCTTTTATGATATTGCCAGGGGGATAGACATGAGGATGGTCGAACCTGACCGTATAAGGAAATCCATAGGCGCGGAGCTGACTTTTGAAAAGGATCTGACCACAGGTTTTGAAATAATCGCCGAACTGTATAAGCTGGAAAAGGAATTGTGGTCAAGGGTTGAAAAACATGGGAGGACCGGCAGGACAGTAAGTGTAAAGGTAAAATATGATGATTTCCGCCAGGTAAGCAGGAGCAGCACTCTTGATCACCCGGTTGACAGCTTTGCTGTTTTGCATGCCGAAACACAAAAACTGAGGGAGCAAATAGATTTTAAGCGAATGAAGGTCAGGCTGCTGGGTGTTTCCATCTCGGGTATGGAAGATGAGCAGCACGGTAGTTCGCAGCTCAGAATATGGAAATGATTGACATGTATTCAAGGGCTAATATCTCCACGGCTATGTCTGATTTTTTTATGCAGCCTGATGCTTGCCTCATTGTGGGCCAGCAGTCACGTGTAAACACCTCTGTCCTATTTAACTTATTCTCAGACCATAATAAAGGTGGTCCCTTTCTGTGCCATTGAAGTCTGCCGCCCCCGGCATCCGGCCCCATTCCCTGAAACCGAATTTTTCAAGCAGCCTGATGCTTGCCTCATTATGGTCCAGCAATATGGCTATGAGTGTTTTAAAACTGTAATCGGGTGCCTTTCTCAGGGCATGATCCATGAGTGCCGATCCAATTCCTTTCTGCCTGTACATTTCATCAATGAAATAACTTATCTCCGAGGTATACCTCATAGCCAGCCGGCGTGGCCGGTAAGGGCTGAAGGAGAAGTAACCTGCTATATCAGTTCCTGCTTCGGCGACAAAAACGGGATACATTGACCTGTCATAAGCATTAAACCACTGGATCCTTTCATCCATGGTGTATGGTTCCATGTCGGCTGTTGACATCTCGTAGGGTATTACCTGGTTGTAAATGTAATTTATTGCTTCCAGGTCTTTTTCGGTGGCCGGGCGTATTTTCATGCTTAAAAGATAGGTGATAATTGGGAAAAGACAAAAAGAGCGCGTCAGGGATTACTCGCTCACTATGTTCGCTCCTGATCCCTTGTCTTCCTCAATACTTTCGGAAGGTCAGGGATTACTCGTCGCTCCGCTCCTCGTGATCCCTGAGTGAGGTAGCTTCAGGGCATTTGCAGATAAACGCACCTTCGGGCGTTTTTTGCGGTGATCACAGACCCTTATAAGAGCAAGCTCTTAACGGGCCTGAAATCACCGCAAATAAAAAACCCACGCAAGCGCGGGTTTTTATCTGCAAATGCCCTGGCGGAGAGAGAGGGATTCGAACCCTCGGTCCCCGTGAGAGGACAACGGTTTTCGAGACCGCCCCGTTCGACCACTCCGGCATCTCTCCATTATAGCATGCAAAGCTACAAAATATATTCTTTTGTGAACGGCATGTTAATTATAAAAGATAATTCCCCGAACAGGATGTAATTTGCCTAAAACTTTATTATTTTGTGTACCATTATAAATAATCTAAATGTTATTACCGTGAAAAAATTACTGATATTATTGTTAATCCTGCCGGTGGCACTGGCCTCATGCAAGCAGGACAATGGAAGTTCGGAAAAGGATAATCCTTTCTTTACAGAGTATGATACTCCATTCGGAGTGCCTCCCTTCGACAAGATAAAGGTTGAGCATTTTATGCCTGCCTTTGAAAAAGGGATGGAAGAGCATAAAAAGGAAGTTGAAGCCATCCTTGAGAATGAAGATCTGCCAACATTCCAGAATACCATTGTGGCAATGGATAATTCAGGAAAGCTGCTTAACAGGGTGGCCTATACCTTCTTTGGACTCAGCAGCGCCAATACAAGCCCTGAACTGCAGGCCGTGCAGATGGAGATATCGCCAAAACTCGCCAAACACAGTGATGAGATAAGTCTCGATCCAAGGTTTTTTGAAAGGGTGGAAGTTGTTTACAACAACAGGGATGAGTTTAAGCTGGATGATGAAGAGAAATTCCTGCTTGAAAATATATATAAGGAACTGGTAAGAAACGGTTCAGCCCTGGAAGAGGAAAAGAAAGAGCAGCTCAAGGAGATGAACCAGAAGCTGTCTGTTCTGCGCGTTGAGTTCAGCCAGAATGTGCTGGCTGAAACAAATAGCTATGTTATGGAGATAAGCAAGGAGGAAGACCTAGCGGGCCTGCCCGAAACGGTGATCAACAGCGCTGCTGAAGAGGCTGAGTCGCGTGGACTGGAAGGAAAATGGGCATTCACAACCCAGAAGCCTAGCATGCTACCCTTCCTCCAGTATTCCAAAAAACCGGAACTGAGAGAGAAACTGTACAATGCCTACCTCAACAGGGCCAATAATGATAATGATTATGATAATAAGGAGATTGTGGCTGAGATAATGGAGATAAGGGCTGACAGGGCTAAATTGCTGGGCTATGAAACACATTCGCACCTCGTGCTCGAACCAAGGATGGCAAAGGAACCGGCCAATGTATATGACCTGCTGAACACCCTCTGGGAGGCAGCTATGCCCGCCGCCAAACAGGATCTTAAGGAAATGCAGGCAATAGCCGACAGGGAAGGTGACGGTATCGATATACAGGCTAGCGACTGGTGGTATTATGCGGAAAAGCTGCGCAAGGAGAAATATGACCTGGACGACAGTGAGCTGAGACCCTATTTTAAGCTTGAAAATGTAAGACAGGGTGCCTTCTCACTCGCCAACAGGCTCTATGGAATAACATTCACGGAGATAAAGGACATTCCAAAGCCTCATGATGAGGCTGTCGCCTTCGAGGTTAAAGAGGAAAACGGGGACCACCTGGGAGTGCTCTACCTCGATTTCCATCCACGCGAAAGCAAGAACCAGGGAGCATGGTGCGGATCATACAGGGATCATAAGATTGAAGACGGGGAGAAGATCACTCCCGTGGTGACAATGGTTATGAATTTTACCAGGTCAAGCGGTGATACCCCTTCACTTTTATCACTGGATGAAGTAAGTACTCTCTTCCATGAGTTCGGGCATGCACTGGACGGTCTTTTCTCAACAAAAACATATGGATATGAATATATTGCATGGGACTTCGTGGAGCTGCCCAGCCAGATAATGGAACACTGGGTTACCGAACCGGAGATGCTTAAATCATATGCCCTTCACCATGAAACAGGTGAGCCAATACCGGATGAGCTGATTGAAAAGATAAGGAACAGCAGCTTCTTTAACCAGGGCTTTGCCAAAGGCGAATACCTGGCAGCATGCTACCTGGATATGGCCTACCATACAATTGACCAGGAGACAGAGGTCAACGTGCCTGAATTTGAGAAAAAGGTAATGAACGAGATTGGCCTGATACCCGAGATTGAACCACGCTACAGGACAACTTATTTCGGTCATATAATAGGTGGCTATGATTCAGGCTACTATAGCTATGACTGGGCTGCAGTGCTCGATCATGATGCCTATGAAGCCTTTAAGGAGAACGGGATCTTTGACAGGGAAACAGCTCAGTCATTCAGGGAAAATGTACTGGAGAAAAATGGTACCATGGATGCCATGGAGATGTATGTCAACTTCAGGGGAAGAGAGCCCGAAAGGACACCCTTCCTCAGGAACCTGGGTTTTCTGAACTAGGAAGAAAATAAATGACGGGGATCACGCGATCCCCGTCATCATAATAGAATGCTATGAAGTATCTTTCCCTTTACATTATCCTGATACCTGCATTTGCATTGTTCTCATGCTCCGGGGAGCCTGGTAAAAATGAAAAGCCCAACATAATATATATACTCGCCGATGACCTGGGCTACGGTGAGACCGGTGCCTACGGGCAGGAGAAGATTGAAACGCCGGCCCTCGACAAGCTGGCCGAATCAGGTATGCGCTTTACACAACATTATTCAGGGTCCCCCGTGTGCGCTCCTTCAAGATGTGTGCTGCTGACAGGGAAACATAGCGGCCATGCCTTCATTCGCGGAAACCATGAATGGGGTGAAAGAGGTAATGTCTGGAGCTACATTGAAATGATTAATAATCCCGAACTTGAAGGGCAATATCCCCTCCCCGAAGGCACGGTGACCATAGGAAGCCTCCTACAGGAAGCAGGATACAAAACGGCAATTGTCGGCAAATGGGGACTCGGCGCCCCTGGCTCTACGGGTATACCCAATAAGCAGGGATTCGATTTATTCTTCGGTTATAACTGCCAGCGCCAGGCTCATACCTACAACCCCGTGCACCTGTGGAAAAACACCGAGAGGATTTTTACAGGCAATGATACGGTTCCGCCTCATACGGGACTGCCGGAGGGAGCCGACCCCTATGATGAATCTTCCTA
>JAZBOI010000021.1:0-2656 GCA_036351095.1 Bacteroidales bacterium
TGCAAACAGCCTCAGCAGGTGAGCTGTCAACCCTTTTTGATGCTTCATATATAAATATTGCAGTTGATAATACGCTTAATACTCCCGTGAGCGGGAACCAGGTTTTTTATACTGTTGATGAGAAAGGTTCAGCCGGAACGCTTAATGATGAAACAGTTCCCAGGTCAACTGATCCCGCTGCAACAAATCATAAAAAGGTCGACCTGGAATATAACAGGCCCAATAATACCTCACTCAGGTTTGCTGATGTACCTGCTGCAGTTAGCGCACGGACAGATTATGAAAGCATCCCGGTAGCTGAAATCTTACCCGTAGAGCCGGCAGAGGAGGGAAAAATAAAAAGATGGGAGCTGGGAGCAATGGTTTCTCCTACCTACCTTTCCACTAACCTGAATTCAACAAATGAGTTACTGAACCAGGTGGAAAATAATGAAAGCCCGGTTCTATCCTATACCGGGGGCCTCAGTATAAGCTATAAAATGACCGGCAGGCTGAGTATACAGACAGGTCTTTATTATTCATCCCTGGGCCGGGAAGTTAATGGCGTTTCTTCCTATTCGGGATTCACTCCCTATGCCGGTTCGAAAAGTGATATTATTTTCGGCGTAGAGACCACATCAGGAACAATCAGCTCAACCAATAAGGATATCTACCTGGCTGATGGGGAAGGTACCCGTATAGACGGATTCTATTCAGCTGATAATTTCGATCCGGCAAAATCAGACCTTGTTCCTTTTGGAGACAGGCTCAGACAAAGTTTTGAATACCTCCAGGTGCCCCTTATACTGAGGTATAAACTGATAGACAGAAAGATAGCTTTTAATATCCTTGGCGGGATGTCTTACAATTTCCTTGTTGGAAACCAGACCTGGGCCATGAATGACGAAGGATTAAAAATTCTCCTGGGCTCAACCGACGGCGTTGATAATGTCCTGTTATCAAGCTCGCTGGGTATGAGCATGCAATATCAGCTCAGTGACAAACTGTCATTTAACCTGGAGCCCGAATTGAGATATTACCTGAATACGGGTGGCGACCTGGGTTCAGGCAATCCCTATACCTTCGGTGTGTTTTCAGGTATGCAGATCCGATTCTGAAAAAATTTCCTAAATCCTTTCCGGATTGAGTTTGTACAGGCAAAATCATTAACTTTGCATATCTTTTTCATATAGCGCCCGGATTACCCGTCCAGGCCCTGTATTGAAGGAAGAAAGTTTAATAATTGTTTGACTGAAAAATATTTAGGATATGCAGAATAAGTGGGCAGGAAAATCTTTAGCAGTGGTCGGAGCTTTGGCTGTGATATTTGTGTTGATAGGACTGATAGAGGAGAATAGTACTGATTATTATGGCAACGAAGATAATGTGCAAAAGGAAGTGCAGCGTGTGATATCATTTGACCTGCCTGATTCATTGTATTTTGCCGGAGAGAGGGTGCCACTTGAGAATTTTGATACACGTGAGAGTCTTGACAGGGAACTTAACTCAAATGCATACTTCCATTCATCAACTCTCCTGCTCATAAAGAGATCACATCGTTATTTCCCTGTTATTGAACCTATACTTGAAGAATACGGGATACCGGACGATTTTAAATACCTCGCTGTGGCTGAAAGTAACCTGGAGAATGCAATATCACCGGTCGGGGCTACAGGCTTCTGGCAGTTCATGCATTCAACTGCACTTGAATACGGACTGGAAATAAATAATGAAATAGATGAAAGGTACCACCTTGAAAAATCAACGGCAGCAGCCTGCAGGTATTTCCTTAAATCATATGATAGATATGGTAACTGGACAATGGTGGCAGCATCATTCAACAGGGGCGCAAACGGTGTTGACCGGCAGGTGGAAATACAGAACCAGGATAATTATTATGACCTTCTGCTGCCTGAAGAAACATCAAGATACCTGTTCAGGATACTGGCCTTCAAAGCTATCTTCAGTGATCCTGTAAACTATGGTTTTGATGTCCCTGAAGAACACCTTTACCCACCCCTGGATTATATTCTTGTTGATGTCGACTCAAGCGTTAACAGCTTTTCCAGCTTTGCCGAAGTGTTCGGGACCAATTACAAGATATTGAAAGCACTGAATCCATGGCTCAGGCAGCCTTACCTGAATAAGAGGCCAGGGAAAACTTATGAAATAAAAGTCCCGGTTGACGGGGCGCGGACCAAGGTATACGAATAAGAGTGAAAGAGACAGCAGGTATATACGAGGACAGTCTGCGTATAAGGGGGGCAAGGGTTCATAATCTAAAGAATATTGACCTGGAAATTCCCAGGGATAAACTGGTTGTGATAACCGGCCTTAGCGGGAGCGGAAAGTCATCTCTTGCTTTCGATACCATCTATGCCGAGGGGCAAAGAAGGTACCTGGAAACATTTTCAGCATATGCAAGACAATTCCTTGGAGGGATGGAAAGACCGGATGTTGATAAGATCACCGGGCTCAGCCCGGTTATCTCCATCGAGCAGAAGTCGACCAATAAAAACCCCAGGTCAACCGTAGGTACAATAACGGAAATATATGATTACCTCCGACTCCTGTATGCCAGGGCAGCCGATGCCTATTCATATGCCACGGGAGAAAAAATGGTGAGATACACCGATGACCAGATAATCGAACTCATTAAGAAACGCTACCAGGAAAA
>JAZBOI010000022.1:0-8527 GCA_036351095.1 Bacteroidales bacterium
CGTACATCGGAGAATTCAGTTTTTACCAGGCCCGGGGCAACATTGGTGACTTTTATACCATGTTTGACCAGGTCGATCCGCATTGAGCGTGAGAGAGCATCAACAGCATGCTTGGAGGCACAGTACACATTACCGTTTTCGTAAACCTCCTTGCCGGCTATGCTGCCGATATTAATGATGTGTCCTTTTCCCCTTTCAACCATTCCGGGGCTCACCACCCTTGTAACGTAGAGCAGGCCTTTGATGTTGGTATCGATCATCCTTTCCCAGTCATCAATAACACCGTCATCAATATGGTTAAGGCCTACTGCCAGGCCGGCATTATTTACCAGTATATCTATCCTGTTCCATTCCGGGTCAAGCTTGCCCAGGTGAGCCACCACCTGTGTCAGTGACCTTACGTCAAAGGCAAGTGCCAGCACTTTTATCCTGTCATTTTTACCGAGAAGTTCATCCCTCAGTGCATCAAGTCTTTCCTTTCTTCTCCCGGTAATAATAAGCTTATAGTTGTTTTCTGCAAATTTTCTTGCCGTAGCAAGACCGATACCCGAAGTGGCCCCGGTAATCAAAACAATTCGTTCCATAAGAGATATTTTTAAAAACTTATACAAAATTACACATCCTGGCGTCAATTAAAAAGTATTATTTAAAAGGTCGGCAAAGGATATTTGTAAAGAAGTATTAGGGGCTCAGATTATATATTATATATTTGCAGTCCTGAAAAAAAAACTGATGAGCAAGAAAGAGGAAGTAAGAACGATGTTTGACAGTATTGCCTGGAGGTATGATTTTCTGAATCACCTGCTTTCTTTTGGTACTGATGTCCGTTGGAGAAGAAAGGCGATAGATGAGATAGCCGCCAGGATAAGCCCGGCCAGGATACTGGATCTTGCTACAGGTACATGCGACCTGGCAATTGAATCGCTGCGCCTTGAACCGGAAAAGGTTACGGCAATAGATAATTCACAGCGCATGCTGGAGGAGGGGAGAAAAAAACTCTACAGGAAGAAGATTATCGATAAGATTGAACTTATGATTGGTGATTCTGAGAAATTGCCCTTTGATGATCAGAGCTATGATGCGGTGATGGTTTCTTTCGGTATCCGGAATTTTGAAGATTACAAAGGCGGACTGGCAGAAATGTACAGGGTGCTCAGGAAGGGTGGGGTGGTTATGATACTCGAGTTTTCAATGCCCACCAAATTCCCGTTTAAGCATATCTTCGGTTTTTATTTTCGCAGGATATTGCCTTTTTTCGGGGCACTGTTCTCAAAAGATAAAGCTGCATATCACTACCTTCCCGATTCAGTGTCTGCATTCCCTGAAGGAGATGAATTTTTAAGATCAATGGAAAATGCCGGTTTCAGTGAATTGAGCCAGAGGAGACTGACAGGCGGTGTGGCTACCATCTATGCGGGTTGCAGGTAAGCCTTTTTGCAGGGAAGGCCTGTGACGGATAAAAGGCCTGAGCGTGCTGCCGGCTACAGCAAATACAATATATTATAAGAATACCAGTTAATAATAATAATTAACAACAGAATATATCAGCTTGAATCATTTTTGCAGGAAATATCAAATCATAATTTTTATTCTCCTGGTGATTACCTGTGGCAGTGCCTTTGGCCAGACAAAGAAACCACTCAACAGGTCATGGTATGATGAAAAACCCTTTCATTTCGGCTTCAGTATAGGCTTTAATACCATGGATTTCAGGGTGACTCCAAACCAGGATAATTTTTCTGTTGATTCCCTTTATCCTGAAGTGGCTTTACTGAGCCCGGGCATAAATATCCAGATAGTAATGGATTATCATCCTGCTACTTACTGGGATATCCGCTTTCTTCCCGGTGTATCTTTCGGTCAGCGAAAACTTAATTTTTACGAGTCTGCAGTTCTCTATGATGACAAGCAGATCGTGGAATCATCCTTCCTGGAATTTCCACTGCTGCTGAAGTACAAGGGAACCAGGCTAAACAATGTAAGGCCTTACCTTATAGGCGGATTGAATTTCAGGCACGACCTGGCGGGCAGGAAGGGTTATGATGACGAAAAGGAAGTTTATCTGCGTCTGTACCGTTCCGACCTGTATTATGAATTCGGTGCCGGTATGGATTTTTACCTTCCATATTTCAAGCTGGCCATAGAAATAAAAATGTCGAACGGATTCAGGGATGTTCTTATAAGGGATGGTGGAGCAGGTCATCCCCAGTATATAAATGCCATTGACAGGCTCAGGTCACGCATGTGGGTGCTGGCTTTCCATTTTGAATAATTTTTTTCAGACCGCCCATTGCCCTTTGGCCATCCCGGTACCCGCGGCCAGGCTTTAACATGCGATCCCCATCCTTTCATTCATCCTTTCGCCTGAATTCATTGCATATTATTGCTGCCGACATGGCCACATTGAGCGAATCAATTCCGGCCCCGGTTTTCCCGGCAGGCGGTATAGCTATTTTCCGGCTTACAAAGGGCATCAGTTCCCCGGATATACCCCTCGCTTCATTACCAAAAAGCAGCAGTCCATTCTGGCTTTTAGCTGTATCATATACCGGCTCGCCGTCGAGGGTGGCGGCATATACGGGAATGCCTTTTTCTGACAGTCCGGAAAGGACAGTGACAAGGTCAGTATAGCTCACCTTAACATGCAGCAGTGCCCCCATGGAAGCCTGCACGGTCTTAGGGTTGTAAACATCAGTGCTTCCCGTGCTGCAGATAATATTTTCAATATCAAACCAGGCTGCAATGCGCATTATGGTTCCCAGGTTGCCAGGGTCCTGTATGTTGTCCAGCACAATGCTTAGCTTGCCGGAGAGAGACTGAATATCAGGGCTGTGATGCTCTGTCCTGACAAGAGCCAGGGCAGCGCGGGCTGTGCTCAGATGGCTTATTTTTCGCAACTCCCTTTCATCCACCGTGATGATCTCCTTTGCCATGGACAGCAATCCATCATCTGTTTCTTTCAGCCATTCCGGCAGGGCGAATAATTTAATAACAGTCATACCGCTCTCAAGCAATTCCCTGACCAGCCTGTCTCCCTCTATAATAAAAAGACCGTGTCTCTCGCGGTATTTCTTGAATCCTAAAGAATTTATAAGTTTGATATTTGAAGAGCTGAGCATTATGTTCAGGCGTAATTATTTGGCAGATTGTGAATATTTATTTGATATATTTGCCCTTAGTTTATGCAAATGTTGAAATATTTTCCTTCATATAAAAGCCTGCATCCAATAAAACTGCTGTGTTTATCAGCGGTGATACTTGCTTTTAATGCATGTAATCCAACCAAATATGTTCCCGACAATAAGACTCTTCTTGACAAATCGGAGATAAATATAGACAGCAGGCGTATCAGGAAGGCAGATATCAGGCCATATGTCAAGCAGGAGCCCAATAAAAAGATTTTCGGTGCACGTTTTCACCTGGGTTTGTACAACCTGTCGAACATAGACAAAACAGGCTGGCCTCATTCATGGTTGAGGAGGATAGGCGAGGAGCCTGTGATTTATGATCCTTTCGCTACGGCCACATCATCGGAAGAGATAGAGAGTTATCTATTTTCAAGGGGTTATTTCAACGCTGAAGTATCTGTCGATACATCCACCAACAAGCAAAAGACTGATATTGTATATGATGTGATGGCGAAGGAGCCTTACAGGATAAGAAGAGTACATTATAACATAAGGGATGACAATATCAGGAAATTATTCTTTATGGACACCATTAACTGTCTTATCAGGCAAGGCGAGATATACGATGTGGATGTTTTGCAGAGCGAAAGGATAAGGCTTGAAAGGTTTATCAAGGATATGGGTTTCTACAGTTTCTCACGCGACCACGTTTATTTTGAGGTCGACAGTACAGTAGGCAACAGGCAGGTGGATATCTTCTACGAGGTAAGGAAGTTCCTTTCCTATAGTGATGATAACAGGGTAATTGAATCGGAGCATAAGAGGTACAGGATAAACAAGGTATACATCTTTACCGACTGGAATCCCAAAGTGGCTCTTGATGAGGGTGCTGCTTACCTGGCAAGGCAGGATACAATATACCATGAAGGTTTCTGGTTCATAAACGACAGGGAGAAGCATTCGGTTAAACCGGGGGTAATAGCACAGTCTCTTTATATTAAGCCGGGCGACCTGTTCCAGCTTACAAATATGGACAGGAGCCAGGATCACCTTAACTCCCTGCAATCTTTCAGGCTTGTGAACATTGGCTACTCGGATCCCGGTACTGTAGAGGACTGGAAGCATAGTGAGCAGCCACTGGATTGCGTAATAAGGCTGACAACCGTTACCCAGCAGGAATTCAGGGTTGAACTGGAAGGAACAAATTCAGCGGGTAACCTGGGAGGTGCTGTAAACCTGGTATACCAGCACAAAAACCTTTTCCGCGGTGCCGAAAGGCTCAATGTTAAGCTCAAGGGCGCTTACGAGACCCTGTCGGAGCAGGTATCCGGATCGAGAAGCACCCAGGAATACGGATTTGAGACAAGCCTTACGCTTCCGAGGTTTATGCTGCCCTTCCTGGAGAAGGAGGAATTTATTAAGAAATATAATCCTAAAACAGTTATAACAGCAGCTTATAACTACCAGAAGATGCCGGTGTATACACGTACAGTGGCAAATGCTTCCTTTGGTTATAACTGGCAGGGTAACCGTTTCACCCGGCACTCGGTATATCCACTGCAGCTGAACGTGGTCAATCTTCCGTTCATAGATCCCGAATTCGAGATGAGTATCGACACCACCTCATACCTTGCTTACAGTTACAAGGATGTTTTCCTGCTGGGGGGTAATTATATATATGTGTTCAATAACCAGAATATAAAGAAGGCGAGGGATTACTGGTTTATTAAACTCACCGGGGAGGTGGCCGGTAACCTCCTGTCCCTTGCATACAGGCTTGGGGATGTTGAACCCGGGGAAGGGGACAACTACGAGATATTCGGACAACCCTTTGCCCAGTATGCCCGTGCCGATATTGACCTAAGGTACAATCGAAGGCTCAATGATGTAAGCTCAGTTGTCTACAGGGGATTCGTGGGTGTGGGTATTCCCTACGGCAATTCGAGAGCCGTGCCCTTTGAAAAGCAATATTTCAGCGGCGGGGCTAACAGTATACGCGGATGGCAGGTACGTTCGCTTGGTCCCGGCTCATATACGCCTGTTTCTTCCTCCTTCTTTAATATGACTGCCGATATTAAGATTGAATTCAATGCCGAGTACAGGTTTAAGTTATTCTGGATACTGGAGGGAGCCCTTTTCCTTGATGTGGGTAATATATGGACTTTTTATGAAGATGAAGACCGGGAGGGGACACAATTCAAATTCGACAGTTTTTACCGGGACCTTGCCGTAGGAACGGGTACCGGTCTGCGTTTTGACCTTAATTTCGTTATCCTGAGGGCTGACCTGGGTATGAAGCTGAGGGACCCCCAGTTACCCGATCCCCCCAGGTGGATACTGCAGAGACGGGATCTTAGCTTCAGGGATGATTTTACCTTCCACATAAGCATAGGCTATCCATTCTGAATCCTCAATGAAGTAAGAGGCTGCTTAACAACATATTACAGCCTGATCAGTTAAAATGTATTAAATCTGCTTCTGCAACAGTAAAATTCATTTGCTTTTGATCACAATTCTCACGAATTTAGTCCGCTCTTTTAAGATCTATACTTATTAACTGCTAACATATTTAAAAACATGGCAAAGATCGAGTTACCTATCAGGGACAGTTTTAGCAGCAAGCTGGGGGTTATAGCTGCTGCTGCAGGTTCAGCGGTGGGGCTGGGAAACATATGGAGGTTCCCCTATGTTACAGGTGAAAACGGGGGCGGGGCTTTCCTGATCATCTACCTGTGTTTTGTATTTGCAATCGGTTTTCCCGTTATGCTAGCCGAGTTCACCATTGGCAGGCGTGCCCAGAGGAATGCCCTGGGGTCATTCAAAAAACTGGCACCCGGCAAGCCCTGGTACCTGATAGGACTGATGGGCATAGTGGCTGCTTTTATGATACTGGCTTTCTACAGTACAATAGCAGGATGGACCCTTGAATATCTCGTGCAGGCCGTTTCAAATGGTTTTGCCGGTAAAACATCAGACCAGCTTACGCGCTCATTTGAAGTTTTCCAGAGCGGGTCACTCAGGCCTGTTATATGGCAGCTGGTATTCATGTTCCTTACGGCCTTTATAATTTATAAAGGTGTAAAGAACGGTATTGAAAAATATACTAAGATTCTTATGCCCCTGCTGGTGGTGCTGATAATAATAATTTGTATAAGATCACTTACCCTTGAAGGAGCAAAGGAAGGACTGGATTTTCTTTTCCGTCCCGATTTCTCCAAGCTCAAGCTGACAGTTATACTTACAGCACTCGGGCAGGCAGCTTTCTCACTGAGTATAGGCATGGGAACACTTATAACCTATGGTTCATATATCCAGAAAGACAATAACCTGCCGGTTACAGCCCTTCAGGTGAGTGCTACAGATACTGTTATTGCAATACTTGCAGGAGTGATGATCTTTCCTGCCGTATTTGCCTTCAATATTAACCCTGCTGAAGGTCCCGGGCTGGTATTTATTGTGCTGCCAAATATCTTTCAGCAGATGCCGGGAGGTTATTTCTTTGCAATACTCTTCTTTACCCTCCTGTCAATAGCCGCCCTGACCTCAACGGTTTCCGTACTGGAGGTGGTTGTGGCATATTTCTCTGAGGAACTGAATATGACCAGGGCTAAAGCAACAATAATAGCCTCGGTTGCAATAAGTATCGTAGGCGTATTTGCCACACTTTCTTTCGGACCACTGAAGAATGCCACCATTTTCGGGAAAACAGTGTTTGACTGGTTTGATTATTTATCGGCAAATATATTGCTGCCTCTCGGGGCCATATTGATAGTAGTTTTCGTAGGATGGTACCTGGGTAAGAAAAATGTTAAAGATGAGCTGTCCAACCAGGGAGAACTGAAAGGGAGAATTGTAAATATTTTCATGGTAATAGTAAAATTTATTGCTCCCATTGCCATTACGCTGGCATTTTTATACGGACTCGGACTGATAGGCTGAACATAATAACGGATGTTATCTCCAGACCCGCAAACAATTACAATAAGTGAGCGCATCAACAATGCCTTTGAGCCTGTAGTCTCTTTCCTTGAGAATGTTTTTTTCTGGGACCCTGTGGCAGCTGTGGGCATAGACATAGGAGCCCGGGTTCCCATAGTTGTACTATGGCTTTTATTCGGAGGCCTCTTCTTCACTTTCAGGATGAAGTTTATCAATTTAAGGGCTTTCGGGCATTCCTTTGCACTTATAAGGGGCAAATATGACAAACCCGGCTCATCAGGTGAGGTAAGTCATTTCCAGGCACTTACCACCGCATTGTCTGCAACCGTAGGCCTGGGTAATATCACCGGTGTGGCCATAGCGATAGCTGTAGGGGGTCCCGGGGCCACTTTCTGGATGATCGTTGCCGGGTTCTTCGGTATGTCCCTTAAATTCACTGAATGTACCCTTGGTATGAAGTACAGGCATATTGACGAAAACGGGAAGGTGTCGGGCGGACCAATGTATTATCTCAATATGGCCCTGAAAAGGAGGAACCTGGGTGCACTGGGAAAAATACTGGCTGTATTCAGTGCCATAATGATGGTACTTGCCTCGTTCGGGGGCAGTAATATGTTACAGTCGAACCAGTCTTTTGCACAGTTCAGCACCATTTTTCCGGGCATGCAGTCACACGGCTTCTGGTTTGGTATTTTATTATCTGCACTGATAGGGATGGTTGTGATAGGCGGCATAAGGAGCATAGCCCGGGTAACGTCAAAGCTGGTTCCTTTTATGTCATTCCTGTATATAGGTGCTGCACTGGTCATTATTTTCATGAATTTTAACAGGATTGATGATGTTTTCCTTATAATTATCAAAAGTGCTTTTAACCCGGTAGCTATCAAGGGTGGTATCATAGGAGTTATCATAACCGGCTTCCAGCGCGGTGCCTTCTCCAACGAGGCAGGTGTGGGCTCTGCAGCCGTGGCACATGCTGCTGCCCGGACTGATGAACCTGTGAAGGAAGGTATAGTGGCCATGCTTGAACCATTCATTGATACCATACTGATCTGTACAATGACATCACTGGTGATAATTTTTACCGGTTTCCATGAGTCAACAGCAACACTGGAAGGCACCGAGTTAACATCGGCTGCTTTTGAGTCGGTATTCCCATGGTTCCCTTACCTGCTGGTGCTGGCCATACTGTGTTTTGCCTTTTCCACCATGATATCATGGTCGTATTACGGACTGAACGGTTTTAAATTCCTGTTCGGTGACTTCATCTATCGCCTTAGCGGCAAACGGAACATTACAGCCTATATTTACTATTCCATCTTCCTCTTCTTCACTGTTGTGGGTGCTTCATCAACACTTGACAATGTTATTGCTTTCTCTGACATGATGGTCCTCACGCTGGCCTTCCCCAACATCACCGGCCTGCTGATCCTCGCTCCCGAAGTTGCAGCTGACATGAA
>JAZBOI010000023.1:0-3604 GCA_036351095.1 Bacteroidales bacterium
CTGTCCAGCCCGGTTATATCCTGGTAATTCTCATGCACTCCCTTTACAGTGGCAATATATTCTTTATCATCATAACGCAGGAGGGCATTTTCTTCGAGCACGGGTGACCAGCCGGCAATCCCTTCAATCCCGTCAAGTGCCTGCAGCTGTGCGCTATCGGGTGTAAACACCTTGCCTTCGTTTATCCTGACCTCAAGATCGGGGTCGAAGGTAGAGAAGAGGGAATTGACCATATCTTCCAGGCCGTTGAATACCGAAAGGACTATTATCAGCACCATGGTGCCCACCGTTACACCGGCAGCCGAGATGCCTGATATGACATTTATGGCGTTTCGCGATTTCTTCGCGAACAGGTATCTTTTTGCTATGTAGAGAGACAGTTTCAATGCTATATTTTTTTTGCAATAACGAGCAGGCCGGTTCCTTCGCTGTGTTCCATGTGCAGGTCAAGATAGTTAAGCACCAGGGCAGGGGGCATGGCTAAAATATAATAAAAGGGGAGTATTACGGCAAGTATCATTGAAAAATTAAGCATGATGATGGGGTATTTCATCGATAATTTCCATGATAATTTACCGGGCTTACCGTAGGTATATTTGCATTTGATGTCTGAAAAGCCGGCCGACTGCAATTTTTCTTCTATCTCCTGCCTGCCGTAGCCATCGCGTACATGCTCATCAATAAATGAATCCTCGTCCTCGTGGTGCACATCCGATCCTCCCCTGTCGGACGGGGTGGAAATAAGCAGCCAGCCTCCACTGCGCATGGACTTGAACAGGTTTCGGAATACGCCGGTATCATCTTCTATATGTTCCATCACATCAACCGACAGCACCAGGTCATATTTCTCCTTCTCTGTGAAAGCTGTCAGATCGGCCACCCGGAAAGACAGCCTGTCGCCTGCCCCGGACCTGGCGGCGAACCAGTTGCAATGGGCAACCTGCTCTTCCTTGATATCTAAACCGGTGATCTTCCACCTGCTGTTTAACTTCCACATCCTCCATGCGTACTGGCCGAAACCGGAGCCTGCATCGAGAATATTTTCAGCACCCGGCCTGGCTTTATTGAAGCCATGGAGTGCCTTTTTGACATGCCATGTTCTCAGCAGTAAAATATCGAGCAGGGCATAGAAGACTTTTCTCAGCCATACCGAACTGCTTACCAGTCGGCCAATCCGGCTTTTTACAGGGTCATACCTCATGGCTTCTTGCTTAATCCTTGTTCAGGATGGAGTCGATATTATCTATATAATCAAGACTGTCGTCGAGATAGAAAGCTATTTCCGGGATTATCCGCAGCTGCTTACGCACCTTGGAGCCCAGTTCGTTGCGTATCCTTGGTGTGTTATCAGTTATCTTTTCAAGGGTCTCTTCGTTTTTATCGGAAGGGAATATGCTGAGGTATATTTTTGCCAGGCCGAGGTCGGGGCTAACCCTTACCGTTGTAACGGTTATCATCTTACCCCTGGCCAGCTCTGTTGTTTTTTGTCTAAGTATTTCAGCCAGCTCCTTCTGCAATAGCCTGGATACTTTTTTCTGCCGTGTTGATTCCATAGTCATACTGCTTTTTGCAAAGATAGTAAAAGCTGAAAGGGCAGGTAATCATATATTGCTTATTTATCAAAAATAAAGTAGGTTTGCGATGGATTATAAAACTAAGCGGATGGATACTGTAGTAAGCGGGATACGATCGACGGGCAACCTGCACCTGGGTAATTATTTTGGCATGGTGCGCAATGCGGTTAAGATGCAGCATGAGAACAAGTGCTATTTTTTCATAGCCGATTACCATTCACTGACCACCCATCCCAAACCCGGTAACCTGCATATGAATATCAGGCAGGTAATGGCTGAATACCTTGCCTGCGGTATTGACCCCGAGGTGGCCACGCTCTTTATACAGAGCGATGTGCCGGAGGTGTGTGAACTGTACCTTCTTCTTAACATGAATGCCTATGTCGGTGAGCTGGAGCGTACGGCATCCTTCAAAGAAAAAGTAAGGAAGCAGCCCGATAATGTCAATGCCGGATTGCTGACATACCCCGTGCTGATGGCTGCCGATATTATTATACACAGGGCCAACAAGGTGCCTGTGGGCAAGGACCAGGAACAGCATCTCGAGATGACCCGCAAATTTGCACGCCGCTTTAATACGATGTATAATGTTGATTACTTCCCCGAGCCCGATGCCTACAATTTCGGGGAGAAGCTGGTGAAGATACCCGGTCTGGATGGCAGCGGTAAGATGGGCAAGAGTGAAGGTAACGGCATCTTCCTCGTTGATGATGAGAAGACCATACACAAAAAGGTTATGAGGGCTGTTACCGATACGGGCCCGGAGAAACCCAACCAGGAACCTTCTGAGGCGGTTAAGAATCTCTTTACCCTGATGGAGGTGATGTCGGACAGCTCCACTGTTGAGCATTTCAGGCAGCAGCATGCGGCCTGCGAGATACGCTACGGTGACATGAAGAAGCAGCTGGCAGCTGATATGAATAAATTCATTGCTCCCATACGCGGGCGCATACATGAAATATTGTCAGATGATGCCTACCTGTCAAAGGTTATCAGGGAAGGAGCCGACAAAGCCAGGGAAAGTGCGGGAAGGACAATACACGAAGTAAGGGAGATTATCGGCTACCGGTCAACCCGCTGAGGGTCCCGGCTGCAGTCCCCCTGAGCCCCGGACCTTATCGCCCGTGCATGCACCCCGGAAGCAGTTTCGCTGTGCCGGCGATCCCAGCGCCTAAAAAGTAAAAGCCAGGTAAGATCTTGTTTACCTGGCTGCCCTTTCTTCTCGAGGTATATATTGGAGATTGCCTGTGTACAAAATAAAAAACAAATAACGTGCCAAAGAGTTATTTGCTTTATTAAAAGTATGTAAATCCTGTTCCTGTGATGTTTCAGTGAAAGAAAGAAAGGCGGTCGCAAACCCTAACAACCAGACTGTCGAATGGAAATGCAAATGGAAATGAAAATGAATCCATGTAGAAATAAACCTAACTTTTGTAAAGAACCATTGACCGCCTTTCGTCTTTATACTTTTATGACCGTTTTTTCCCCGGTCATCATTTTTACCTGCATTAAAGCAGGCGGTTTTATGATATAAAAGTAGCCTTATATTATTTAAGCAACAAACATATTAGGTGATCTTGCTCATCGTATATGATAATATACATCATAAAATGCCGGTGATGGGCATCAATTTGTGTCGGTGGCGGGTTCTTCAAATATGTTACGGTTGCCACCCGACCATTCTGTCACCTTCCTTTCCCTGACGTTATACCTGTCGCCTTCCCTGAGGAGGAAGAACTTTCCCCCGTTGGCCAGTGGTGCTCCGTCAATCTCACTTTTCTGCCACAGATTATAGTCGTATATAGCCACGAAACTTTCGCCAAGCACTTCGAATTCATCGCCCTGCACCACTATAGCTGTATTTTCATCAAGCCCGATGCCCAGCAGGTGTGGGCGTGCTGCAATCACTTCCACCAGGTCGTGCTGCCTGTTACGCACCAGCAGGTGCTGGTCGATAGCCGAAGCCTCCAGGTAGCTGAAGCCTCTTTCATGATCGCCCATCATAATTGTATTGGTCTTTGTATCACCCC
>JAZBOI010000024.1:0-17549 GCA_036351095.1 Bacteroidales bacterium
CATGGAGCTGTTTAACAGGGGTACAGAAATTGCAGCAGATCAGGGACTGATACTGGTGGATACAAAATACGAGTTCGGGAAAAAGGATGGTGAGATATACCTTATTGATGAAATACATACCCCCGATTCTTCACGCTATTTTTATGCAGATGGCTACAGGGAGCGCTTTGAAAGGGGAGAAGCCCAGAAACAGCTTTCAAAAGAGTTTGTGAGGGAATGGTTGATGGATAAAGGCTTCCGTGGTGATAAGGGCCAGGATGTTCCTGAGATGACTGATGAATTTATAAACGAGGTATCAGAACGCTACATCGAGCTGTACGAAAAAATTACAGGTGAAAAATTTGCAAGGGCCGATATCAACAACATTGAAAAAAGGATAGAAAAGAATGTTAATGAGTTTTTAAAGGAATACAGCTAATATTCCGGGCTGATTGGCCCTGACCCCTTATTAATTGACAGATCAGTACTTTTCCGTGGCCTTTATGCCCGGCAGGCTTAGCCTGCATTAATGCCGGGTCTTTTTATGCTCTATAACATCAATCAGAAAGTGGCTTCTTTGGTTGCTATCATTGAAAAAAATTCCAACCTTGGAAATTATTTTTTTGCCATATAAAATAAATTTCAAGGAATGAATAAAATCGTCGAGAAAGAACAACTGAACAATAATGTTGTCAGGCTGGTAATTGAAGCACCGCGTATTGCCCAGAAGCGCAGGGCAGGGCATTTCGTTATTGTGAAGATTAATAAAAAAGGGGAGAGGATCCCCCTTACCATTGCCGATGCTGATCCGTCAAGGGGCACTGTAACGCTGGTAATACAAAAGGTAGGTGTAACTTCCCACAAATTATGTTTGATGGAGGCCGGCGATGTTATTGCTGATGTGGTTGGTCCCCTCGGACATGCTACTGAAACGGAAAAGGTCGGTACAGTGCTCTGTGCAGGTGGAGGAGTGGGGATAGCCCCGTTGTTGCCGATAGCCAGGGCTTTCAAGAACGAGGGCAACAGGGTGTTGTCGGTACTGGCAGCCAGGAGCCGTGATCTTATTATCCTCGAGGATGAAATGAGAGATTGTTCGGATGAGATTATTATTATGACCGATGACGGATCATATGGCAGGCAGGGTCTTGTTACCCACGGTATGGAAGAAATACTTGACAGGGAGAAAGTAAACCTGGCTGTTACAATTGGGCCGGCTATAATGATGAAATTTGCTTCTCTTACAACCCATAAATATAATGTTCCCACCATAGCCAGCCTGAATACCATAATGGTCGACGGTACAGGCATGTGTGGAGCCTGCCGTGTGACTGTTGACGGGAAAACAAAGTTTGTCTGCGTGGACGGACCTGAATTTGATGCTCATAAGATTGACTTTGACGAAATGATCATGCGCCTTGGCGCCTATGAAGACCAGGAGAGAGATGACTATAAAAAGTACCTGGAGTCGGTCGCAAAGTAATTCATGTGAAATTATCATTAGCTGAAAAACAAAGAATTTAAAAATGGAAACCACAAGTGATATATTAAAAACAGAACGTCAGCAGGCCTGGAGAGATGAGCTTCGTAAAAGCAAGAAAGCCAAGGAACGCACCTCCATTCCAAGGGTTAAGATGCCTGAGCAGGACCCGCAGGTGAGGAATAAAAACCACGAGGAGGTTAATCTTGGCCTGACGGAGGAGATGGCTCTGAAAGAGGCCCAGCGATGCCTCGACTGTGTTGATCCTACCTGTATATCAGGTTGTCCTGTGGGTATAAATATACCCAAGTTCATTAAACGCATTGAACAGGGAGATTTTCTTGAATCTGCCAGGACACTTAAGGAAACAAATGCACTGCCCGCTGTATGCGGGAGGGTTTGCCCCCAGGAAGTGCAGTGCGAAGCAAGTTGTTTCTATGTGCAGAAACTGAAAAAGGATCCCGTGGCAATAGGTCATCTCGAACGCTTTGCGGCTGATTACGAACGGAATAGCGGAAATATCTCCGTCCCAACGGTGGAAGAAAAGAATGGGATTAAAGTAGCTGTTATAGGTTCAGGTCCGGCCGGACTGGCAGTAGCAGGGGATATGATTAAATGGGGATATGATGTCACAGTATTTGAAGCCCTCCATGAAATAGGGGGTGTGCTGAAATATGGCATACCCGAGTTCAGGCTGCCAAACGAGATCGTTGATGTGGAGATAGATAATCTCAAGCAGATGGGTGTCAGGTTTGAGACAAACTTCATTGTGGGTACAACGGCAACGGTAGCTGATTTGAAAAAGGAGGGCTATGAAGCTTTCTTCGTGGGCTCAGGCGCCGGTTTGCCCAAATTCATGAATATACCGGGTGAAAACTTCAGGAGGATATTCTCATCAAATGAATATCTTACAAGGGTAAACCTAATGAATGCCGCCAATCCTGATTTTGACACACCTGTCTTCAGCGGTAATAAAGTGGCTGTTATCGGCGGAGGTAATACGGCAATGGATTCGGTCAGGACCTCCAAGCGCCTGGGCGCTGAAAGGTCAATGATCATCTACAGGAGATCAATCGAAGAGATGCCTGCCCGTGTTGAAGAAGTAAAGCATGCCCAGGAAGAGGACGTGGAGTTTATGAACCTTAACAGCCCCGTGGAATATTTTGCTGATGAGAAGGGCAATGTCAATAAAATGCTTGTCCAGAAAATGGAACTGGGCGAACCCGACCGTTCGGGACGGCGAAGACCGGTTCCCCTTGAAGGTTCTGAATATGAAGTGGAGGTGGATACGGTTGTGGTGGCCATAGGAGTGTCACCCAACCCACTCATTCCCGCCAGTATGCCTGAACTGGATGTTAGCGACTGGGGAACAATTAAAGTCGACAGTGAGACCATGCAGTCATCTGTTGAAGGGATTTTTGCAGGAGGCGATATAGTGCGGGGAGGAGCAACAGTAATACTGGCTATGGGAGATGGCAGGAAGGCTGCCAAAGGAATGCACGAATACCTGAAATCAAAGGTTGGAAAAAAATAATATTTGTAAATTGTAAGAAATCATAATAATATTTCAAAATGGCAGATCTGACTACTAAATATCTTGGATTATCATTGAGCAACCCCCTTATCATAGGCAGCTCGGGGCTTACAAATTCAGTCGACAATATTGTTGAACTGGAAAGAGCAGGTGCAGGCGCCGTAGTGCTTAAATCACTGTTCGAGGAACAGATTATGCTGGAAGTGGATGCCAGCCTGAAAGAGGCCTATCAGAACGATATGATCTATTCGGCAAAATCAGAAACGCTGGATTATATCGATGTGCATATCAGGGAAAGAGCACTTTCAGACTATATTCAGCTTATAAAAGAGGCAAAAAAGAAGGTGATGATACCTGTTATAGCCAGTATCAATTGCGTGTCGTCAGCTGAATGGACCAGCTTTGCCCGTAATCTTGAAGAAGCCGGTGCCGATGCCCTGGAGCTGAATGTGGCAATACTCCCATCGGATGAAAAAACAGAAGCCGGGCAGATCGAAAAAATTTATTTCGATATAATAGAGAAAGTAAAATCACAGGTCAGGCTGCCCCTGTCGCTCAAGATGAGCTCCAGTTTTACCAATCTTGCACAGATGATAAAGCGGCTGTCAGAAACAGGTATCGATGGAATAGTGATGTTCAACAGGTTTTATACACCTGATTTTGATATTAATAACTTCAGCGAGAAATCATCGGATACCTTCAGTACACCTGCCGAGTCAGGCAATGTCAGGAGGTGGATCGGTATAATGTCACAGAAAGTGAAATGTGACCTTGCAGCCTCAACCGGTGTACATGATGATGAAGATATGATAAAACAACTGCTTGCCGGGGCCAACGCAGTACAGGTGGTATCAACAATCTATAAAAACGGCAGGGAACAGATACAGAAAATACTGGGTGGCCTGAACAGCTGGATGGACGATAAAGCCTATAATACCATTGAGCAGTTCAGGGGCAAGCTGAGCCAGGATGAAAGTGATAACCCTTCAGCCTATGAGCGTATACAGTTCATGAAATATTTCAGCGAAATAACTTAGCCGGGGCCGGAAGAGGCAAAATATCCCGGCAACATTTTTGTTGGATATTTTCTTAACTTTGTTGCTGTTTTTATAAGACTTATAAATGAAAGCTAATCTGCTGAGATTAATTATCACTGTCGTGTCGGCAGTCATCCTTTCATCAAGCCTGCACTCACAGGTCAGGGTGGAAAGATCCAAAAGCATGGTGATTATAGGGGGAGCAGCCTATTATATACATATAGTGGACAGCTCACAGACACTTTATTCAATCTCAAAGGCATATAATGTATCAAGCGAGGCAATTACCAGGGAGAACCCGTCAGCTGTTTACGGCATACGCATAGGGCAGGCCCTGAAAATACCCGTTGTGTCAGAGGATCAGGGCGAGGAAAGAAGGAAGGATACTGAAAGATATTATTATCACATATTGGAAAAGGGAGAGTCTGTATATTCACTGTCAAGGAAATATGATGTAGAAGTAGAAAAGATTATAGAGGCTAATCCGGGTATTGACATTCACGACCTCCCTGTAGGTGAGGAACTTGCCATCCCGCGCCAGCAATTCAGGCAGCAAAATCAGTATTTTCAGACGGATGAACCAGGTATAATACATCACAGGGTTGAGGAGGGTGAAAATTATTCCTCCCTGTCGCGGAAGTATAATGTCAGTATAAGGGATATAAGGAGATTAAACCATGGATTGTTATTTCCCAGGGCAGGAGACCTGATAAGAATTCCCTCGGGGGAAGAAGAGGAAGATGATCCGGCTGTTGCGGATTCACTGCTCCGGGGCGATGAGAACCTGACATATTTGTTTGACGGCTCACCTGTTGACTACACACCGGTTGAAAACCTTGACGGCCGGATTGATGTGCTGCTGATGCTTCCGCTTATGCTGGATGAGAACAGTACCAGGTCGTATATCGATTCAAGCGCTTATGATGCCCGGGGCCGGAAAATTTACAGGCTGGTAGAGAGAGATGAGGAATGGATTTATCCACTCAGTGAAGTTTTTATTGAGTTTTATGAAGGAGCACTCCTGGCTGTTGAAGAGTTGAAACAAAAAGGTCTGGATATTGAATTACAGGTTTTTGACACTATGCGTGATTCTTCCAGGATAAGCCATTTTATGGAAACTGCAAGCTTACGTGATGTGGACCTTATTGTAGGCCCCGTTTATCCTGATAATATCGAACAGGTAGCAAGTTATGCACGGAGGTACAGGATACCTGTTGTTTCTCCGCTGGCCTCTCAGAATACACAGGTTTTGAGGATCAATCCATACCTTTTTAAAATACAACCATCAAAGGATGTTGTAGAGGATGCCATGGCCGAAGAGATAAGTAATTATTATAACTATAACCTCGTACTGGTGCATTCCGACACTGCCTGGAACGCTGATCTCTCAGGCGAATTTAAGGATAAGATCTACAGGCGGCTGAGACTGAAGGTCCCTTTCAGTAATATCAGCCTCCGTGAGGTATATTTTACAAGCCGTTCCGCATATAATGATACGATAAATATCATAGAACATGCAATGAGCGCCGACAGGCCCAACCTTGTTATCCTGGCTTCAGATGATGAAGCAGTTATGAGTGAGGTGATAGTTAATGTGCATAACCTGCTCCGTAAATATGAGATCAAACTGATAGGCTACCCGGATATACGCTGGCTTGATAATCTCGATCCAATGTATTTCTACGAGCTTGGACTGATGCTGTTCACTCCCAACTGGGTTGATTATCAACAGGATG
The DNA here is from genome assembly GCA_036351095.1 of Bacteroidales bacterium. GTDB lineage: Bacteria > Bacteroidota > Bacteroidia > Bacteroidales > VadinHA17 > UBA9300. The sequence continues at coordinate 5,764 of JAZBOI010000024.1, forward strand.
ACATTAAGGATTTCCTTACAAAATACCGCGAATTTTTCAAGATGGAACCACCCGTGCGCAGCTATGCATGGCAGAGTTATGATATTATGTATTACTTCATAAGTGGCCTTGCAATACATGGATCTGATTTTATGTACAGGCCTTCAATGCACAAACCCGACCTTCTGCAGGTTGACTACAGCTTTGAACGAAGCGGACTGATGAATGGTTTTGAAAACAAAAGGCTCTACCTGCTGCGTTATACACCTGACCTGAAAGTGGAGTTCCTGAATAAAGCCAATTAAGGGGAATAAATTATTAGTTCTAATTGTCTTACTATTGTATATGGTGAAGTATGATTATATCCATTCTGATGATCATGAACTTGTCCGTTTAACCCTGGAGGGTGATAATAAGGCTTTCAGTGAGCTGGTCAGAAGATATGAAAGTATGGTAGCCAGAACGGTTAAGAGCATGCTGGGAGATGTACAGCAGGCAGATGATGTAGGTCAGGATACCTTTATTCGCCTGTATAAGAGTCTTAAAGATTTCAGGGGTGATTCCAGTCTGGGCACTTATATTCAGAGAATTGCCATTAATCAATCACTCAATGAGATCAGGCGAAGCAAAAGATTCCTGTCGATGTTTTACCGTTCTGATGATAAGGAAGATCCGAGGGAGATTGAGATATCATCAGGTGATCATGAAGGAGAAAGAGACATTAAAGAGATTGTGAACATGGCCATTTCAAAACTCGATCCTGATTTCAGGTCTGTTGTAGTGCTGCGGGCCATTCATGGATACAGCACAAAGGAGACGGCTGAAATACTTGAACTGCCACTCGGGACAGTTTTATCACGCCTGTCGAGGGCAAGAGAACAGTTAAAGAAATTATTAAAAAACATGATATAATATGAAACCCGGAAAGCTAATAAAGCTGTTTTTGCACTCACTGTCGGATGAACCAGACAGTGAACAGCGCGAAGTGCTTGAAAGGGAACTTTTCACCGATCATAAATTCAGTGAGGGCTTCCGTGACAGGCTGATGAAAAAAATTAACACTGGGGAAATACTGCTGAATGGTAAACGAGAACTGATAAGATCATTTGACAGTATTTTTATGAGAGTAGCCATTCCCGCTGCCGCAGCTGTTATAATACTTGTTTTAAGTATTCTGATGAATCATGGCTCACTGTCATATGATATACTGCTTGGCATTGACAATGATGTGGATGGTGTTTTGATCAGTCTTCTCGGCAATTAAAGAAATGTCTGTGAAAAAAATAAATATATGAAATTAAGAATCACATTATTAATAATAGGCACACTGCTCCTGGGTTTTGCAATAGGGATGCTTACATCGGCACAGTTAAGACACAAGAGAATGAGACCGGTACGCACATTCGCCTCGGAACATTATTTCAGGGAACATCTTTACAGGGTGATCGAGCCTGACTCAGTGCAGAAGGCTGAACTTGACAGCATAATTGACCGCTACGGCGACGAATTTAATGAAATGAATGCCGAATTCTGGAATGGCTTTGAGTCGCTTATGGACAGGCAATGGGATGAGATCAAGGAGATTCTAAGCAGGGAACAGCTAAATAAACTGGAAGAATTTGATCGAAACAGGCGTGAAATGATGAAAAAATTCAGGAGCAGGAGCGGATCTGACGACAGTACACGTTTTGACAGGAGGAGAGGTCCTGACCGGGACCGCTATGATGGTGAGAGGCGATTTGACAGCACGCGTTACGAGGGTGAGAGGAGATTCGACCGTGACCGTTATGACGGTGAGAGGAGATTCGACAGTACCCGCAGGCCCGGAAGGTAACCGGGATCGCCTGCCGACACCCTGGTTAATCCTCCAGATCAAAAAACAGATAGTCTGTAATTATAGGCAAATCGTCAGGATCTATTTTGTTAGCAACAAGCATTTCAGCATCGTCATCGAAAATATCCTGGAAATCACTTTTTCCCATCTTACCTTCAATTATGCTCCTGCGATAGTATTCGATGGCTTTCATGCGCTCGCCCATGCACAGGGCAAGGTGGCCGGCATTGATATAGTCGTGCCCGGTCATCCCGGCTTTCCCGATCTTGTCAAAATATTTTTTTGATTGCTCATATTTGCCCTGGACCAGGTAACACCATGCTATGGGCTTCAGTATCCTTACATTTTTGGGATCATTATATTCAACCTTAAAATAGTATTTTAGGGCCGAATTATAGTCTTCCATGTCAAGATAACAATGACCTATCATGGCTATGGTATGCATGTTACCCGGGTCCATCCTCTCTGCTTCCATGTAATATTTGAGTGCTTCACCATGCCTTCCAAGTCTCCTGTTGCAGAAGCCTATCTTTTTCAGCGTCCATATCTTACGGTCAAGTATCTCTGCCCTCCTGTACATTTCAAGGGCTTTATCATATTCTGCAATCTGCTGGTAGCAGTAAGCGGCCTTCTCGTACAGCTGTGCTTCTTCAGGACTGTCATTTATCAGTTCATTGTACAGGTCAAGGGCCTCGATGTAAAAATCTTTGCCAAAGTAATAATCCGCAAAGGTCGAAAGCGATTCACTGTCTTTAAAAACCATGTTGAAGAGTGTGGTCTTATGGAAGTTAAGGGTGCCCCTGAATACATCGTCAAATTCCTTCCTGTATGGCGATAATTTAAAGAAACGGTAAAGGTCCTGCAGATACTGGGTCACATTGGTCTTAAACCCTTTAGTGGGATCCAGGCCGATCTCTTCATCCTTCATCTGCTCAAGCCCTTCAAGCTCCATCCTGAACACTTTCAGCATCATCTCTTTCTGGCTGGCAGGAAGGTGCTGCAGGTTTAGAACAAGGCTGTATTTATCTGAATTGCAGATGAATGGCGTTTTATACAGTGCTTCAGCCAGCTCATTGGTGCCACCGGACAGCACATCATCCCTGAAAAGTACATCAATGGCCTCATGATCAGGATAGAAAGGTATGAACCAGTTGGATATATTACGGAAAAAATCAAAGTTCTTGAGGTTGGCAAAAGCCGACATATATACATCGGCGCCTTCCATTTGCAATTTGGAGAATTCCTCCATTGTTTTGTAGAGGTCTTCCGATTCCTTGAACATATCCGACCAGTCAGGGTTCTTCCCTTCCATGAGATCTTCGGGGAGGAGGTTTTCCAGGTCAAGCTTCTCCTCGAGCTTGGGCTTTAGCTCAGCAACACGCGGTAGAATCTCGTCACGTAGTTTTTTACTTATTTTCTCGGTCTCACCCGACCGGATAATCTGAAGTATCGTAATCTTAAGGTGTTCCCTGAAAGTGCTGTCATCTGACAGTTCCTTAAGAAGATCCTCTATCTCTGAATAAATGTTTATCCTGCTGTCATGGTGATATAATACCAGAAGCAGCCCTGCCAGTGCCCGTTCACTCAGCTGTTCCTTTTTATCCCTGTAAAGGGAGGCAAGTATCTGAATTTTTTCTGCTTCCCAGAACCTAAGTGTGCTGAGTGTGATGGCACTTACAAAAATACATTGTTCATGCCATTCAAACTTACCACTTTGCATTATCAGTTTAATGAGTTCAGTCTCTGCGTCTCCATAGCTGTCAGTGAGCCACAGGTGATTAAAGATATTATTCACCAGCTGCCTGTGCTTTCTTGCATAATCAGAGTCAGGATCCAGTGAGACTGTGCCTGCCTGCCTGAGCCATTCATCAAGCTCTTCTTTGAATACCAGGTCATCCACTGTCTCTATGATACTTTTGCCGGCCAGGCTCTGCTCTTTAAGCGAATTTTCCTTCAGCCAGTAAGTGTGCCAGCCCGAATAGCGGGCAAGAATTTCCTGCTTCACATTATCGGCCAGTTCCAGCAGCGACTGTAACATGCGTGTTAAAACTTTGTGCCTTTCCGGATCATGAATACCTTCAATCGTATACTTAACCATGTTCTTGTAGGTGTTCGCTATATTATCCAGCTGCTGCCTGTGGTCGCCATTTTTGGAAATATCAATGAGCTCTCTTATAAGGTTTATACTTTGCCTTACCTGCTTTCCTGCTATAAGGGAAGTGATTTGATTATGTTTCTTTATCAGTTTGTTCGTATCCATAGCATTTCCTGTCATTTACCTTTTCCCCTCCATCAATAATCAGGCCGAATGACAGTTTGTCATGCATATGCCTCCAGGAAGGTAGCTGAAATGTTCCTGACCTTTGTGCAGCACATTAAAAAGTTCCTGCTAGTCCTGTCTGTGTAATCTGTTGAAACCGGTGGAAATCAAAGCAGTTCCTTGAATTCAGATCCTTCTTTCCCCCCGGGCCACCTGGGCCACCCGGGCCACCCGGGCCACCCGGATGAGTTTTTATATAATCCAGTTTTAATATAAGCCGGGAATAAGCTTAATGACATTGATAATGGTTTTGACGGCATTTTGCATTGATCTGACCGGAATGTATTCATACCTCCCATGGAAATTCTGGCCGCCTGTGAATATATTGGGGCAGGGCAGGCCCATATATGAAAGACGGGCACCGTCGGTGCCTCCCCTAATAGGCCTTATCAGTGGTTCCACGCCTGCCTCCTTCATTGCTTTTTCAGCCAGTTCAACAATATGGAAATGATCTGATATTTTATCTCTCATATTGTAGTACTGGTCTTTTATTTTCACCCTGACCAGGTTTCTCCCGTATTTCTTATTCAGAAATACCGCGACTGACTTTACAAGCTTTTTTTTCTGCTCAAATGCATTCCTGTCATGATCCCTTATAAGGTATCTGAAACGTGATTTTTCTACATCACCGGTGATATCTGTAAGGTGAAAAAAGCCTTCATATGCTGTGGTATGCTCAGGCCTGGACTGTTCAGGAAGCATTGCGTTGAATTCATGTGCCAGGTGTATTGAGTTTATCATCTGGTTCTTTGCAGTTCCCGGGTGAACGTTCCTGCCACTTATTTCTATAACTGCCATAGCAGCATTGAAATTTTCATATTCCAGTTCACCTTCTTCTCCACCGTCAATGGTAAAAGCAAAATCGGCCCCGAAAGCCTCCACGTCAAATTTATCGGCACCCCTGCCAATCTCCTCGTCCGGTGTGAATCCTATTCTTACTTTGCCATGTTTGACATCGGGGTTCTCAAGGAAATATTCAACAGCGCTCAGTATTTCGGCAATACCCGCCTTATCGTCAGAGCCCAGCAGGGTGTTGCCGTCACCGGTAACAAGGTCACATCCCTTATATTTCAGTAGGCCCGGAAATTCAGCGGGACTAAGGATAATATTTTTCTTACTGTTCAGTATGATGTCTTTACCGTCATAGTCCTTTATTAGGCTGGGCTGGACATTTTTGCCACTCATATCAGGGCTTGTATCCACATGAGCTATAAGCCCCAGCACCGGTAATTGTTTTTCAGTGTTTGAAGGCAGGCTTGCCATAAGGTAGCCGTTATCATCCAGGCTTACCTCATCCAGTCCCATTGCTTTCATCTCCTTTTCCAGCATCCTGGCAAGGACCAGTTGTTTTTTTGTGCTGGGGCAGCTTTCAGAATTTTCATCTGACTGTGTATCCACCCTGGCATAGGAGATGAAACGTTCGAGGACTTTTTCCATTATTACCTGAATAAAATATTTCCCAGCAGCACCTTGCCGCTTTTCCAGTAAGCCCTGTAGAAAGGTGAATCGGTAACATATATTACCTCACCGCGGCCTATGCTTTCACTTGCCATTACTATGGTATTCTTTACATCCTCACGAAAATCATTACCTGCAAATCCGGCCACCGGGTCATTATCCAGGATATAAGCTATATTATTTCCGCTTGCAAGGAAAGGATAGTGACTGCCTGAGGTTTTCATCATAAACCACTCACTGCCAAGACCAAAAGCATAGGGGTGGGTATTGTCCAGGGCAATCCTGTATATACTGCCTGCCGATCTCTCTGTCAGTCTTTCCCGTCTCCTGTTCTCAAACTTTTTCAGGTGGGTGGTGTCGTCACTGCTGACTTTTTCTTCTTCTTTTTCCTTTTCTTTCTTTCTTGCTTCAACTGCTTTTGCGAGGTTTGTGGACTCTTCTGAAGCAAACATGTTAATTGCACTTCCAAAGGCCGCAAGCCTGCCGCCTCCCTTTACATAGTCAAGCAGTTTTTCTTTGTGTTTGCTGTATGAACCCGGGGGCAGCAAGACCACATCATACTCGTCAAGATCTGCTGATGACAGGTAATCCATAGCTATAATGGTAAATGGATAATTGATTTCCCTTTCCAGGAAGAACCATAGTTCCCCGAAACCACCTGTTGACACCCCATCTCCTCCAATGAGAGCTATTTGGGGTTTATATTTCAGTACCGAATAGTTGGATCCCAGGTCTTTCCCTTCCTGGACCATTCCGCCGGCTACGGGATACAGTTTTATACCTGCCTTATTTGCCGCATCAATTACCTTCCGGTCGAAGTCACCATGAATATTTAAATTGTCGCCCCTGGCAATGATTATGCTGCCTCTTTTAAAATCCCTGTCACCTGTCCTGAAAGGTTTAAGCATATTCCGGACCCTTATTTTCTCCTTTAAAAGGGCTGCCATTAATTCGAGCTGGTTGAAACCCTCCAGGTCAGCTATATATGCATACGCTTTGTCTTCAGGCACTTCATTCTCCTGCTTCAGCAGCACGATCTCTTTCTCCTGAGCCGCTATTCTTTCTTTTGTGGCATATGCCTCAAGCTTATAGACATAGGGTAGTGCCCATGCGGTCAGGTCATAGCTCAGGGAGTCATTATATTTTGAATCGGGTTCAAAAAGCACTTTAAGCAGGTGTGCCTGGGGCTGCCTGGCAGAGATCAGTATGTCTCCTTCGGAAATATTTACTTCTCCCTCTTTATTGGCCAGGTAATCAAAAGCTTTGAATTTTTTGCCTGTGTTGCCGGCAAGGCTGTACCTGACCTGGTTCCTGTCAAGCATTGACAGCAGGTCAGCGACAGCACTTTTATCATTATCACCTTTGATTATTACCGATTCATATTCAAAAACGGGTTTATCCAGGCCTGATTTAAAAAAATCATTGAATTCTGTTATGAGCCTTTCCCTGTTTTCGTAGCTTACCTTTATGGTGGCCATTGAAGCAAGGAAATGACCTTCAATTCTTTTTGCAAGGGTGAGAGTATCTCCTTTACCAGTATCCAGGGCAAGTCCTGCGTAACCTCCGCCACCCTGTTCATAGGTGAATCCCATTGCACCGTTGAACAGTGGCCAGGTGTCTCCGAAACTGGGACAGAAAAGATCGAAGCTTTCCTTGGTGAAGTATAATTTATATGCTTCGTCAAATAGTTCTGCATTTGCTTTCCCGGTGAGCTCATGGAATTTATGCTGCCAGGGGCTTATCACCTCGTGCCATGGGTCGGCTCCTGGTGCAAAAAAGAATGGTGAGCCGGCACCCATTTCATGAAAATCGGCATGAACATGGGGCATAAATTGATTATACAGCTCAATGCGCTGGCGGGTTTCAGCCTGGGTCTGCCATACCCAGTCGCGGTTTAGATCAAAGAGGTAATGGTTAAGCCTTGCACTTGGCCATCCCTGGTGATGCTGCCAGTCGTCCGGGTTGGGGTTCGGTTCGATCGATTGTGTTTGCCTGTAGCGGTTTGCGTACAGGTCGCGGCCATCGGGATTCTGGCAGGGGTCAATAACTATGATGCATTCTTCAAGCCACTCATCCGCACCTTCAAATGATCTGTTTACAAGGGTGTGCAGTGTTTTGATCGCAGCCTCCATACCCACTGATTCATTACCGTGCACATTATAGGCGAGCCACACAAGAGGTTTTTGACCGGCTTCAGCCTCGCCTTCCATAAGTCCCGTGTTTATCAGGTTGGCCTTCCTGATTTTTTCAATATTTTCAAGGTTTTCAGAAGAAGAAACGAAAACAACTCCCAGTTCCCTTCCTTCATAAGTCCTGCCATATGACCGGTAGCTTACATTATCCGAATTCCCGGCGATATATTTGAAATATGAAAGGGCTTCGTGGTGCATGGTAAACTGTGTACCCAGTTCGTAACCCAGAAATTCTACTGGTGACTTAAGTTCTTGAGCCTGAGTGTTTAGAAATATTATCAGCAATGCTGACAGCAATGTTATCTTCTTCATATCGATAATTTGATTTTAAAGGGATAAATATACTCTAATATTGTTTATTTGTCTTTATGTGATCTATGTTGTTTAATATTTTCAGGAAAGGCTTAAGTGCTTTGAGACCTTTAATAGGAGGTTCAGTGGCTTGAGATCTTTAATAAGAGCTTTAAGTGGCTTAAAAGGTTCAGGAAACTTACAGGGTGGTACCGGGATTTATATTTTGTCAATATCCGGAATCAGAGTATCTTCACAGGGATAGAATTATATATTAAGTCTTTTGAGCCATAGATTTAAGATAACTTTTACAATACAACTTAAACCCCCGTATAAGATGAAACGTTTGCCTTATGTTTTAGTATGTCTCCTGCTGTTTTTAACTTTCGACGGTGCAGCCCAGGATATCCTTTCAGAACTCAAGAAAATAGCAATTATCGATCAAAAGCTTATGATGCCAATGGGTGACGGTGTAAGGCTTTCAACCGACATCTACAGGCCGAAAACAGATGAGCCTGTACCTGTTATTTTTGTAAGAACACCTTATAATTTTAATGCTTACAGGAACGGTGAACCAAATACAAGGTCATATGCGAGTGCCTACGCAGCTGTTTCCAGGGGCTATGCCTATGTTATTCAGAATGAGAGGGGCAGGTATTTCTCCGAAGGCAACTGGGATATACTTGGCGTGCCCTTGACTGACGGCTATGATGCTTTCAGCTGGTTATCCGACCAGGAATGGTGCAACGGTAAGATAGGTACGCAGGGTTGTTCATCCACGGCAGAGTGGCAGATGGCGGTGGCGGCACTTGACCATCCCTCTCATGCAGCCATGGTACCAATGGGCTTCGGTGCCGGTGTGGGAAGAATAGGCGATTATTATGAACAGGGAAACTGGTACAGGGGAGGAGCACACCAGCTTCTGTTTACCAAGTGGCTCTATGATACCCAGCATGATGAAGCCAGGCCACGTCCGCCGGAAGGACTGGAACAGGAAGACCTGCTGAGAATACAGCGCTTTTATGATCTTGATCCAGGCATGCCCGAAGTGGACTGGTCAAAAGCTTTCTGGCACCTTCCCCTTAATGATATATTTAATTATGTCGGTGGTGCAGAAAGTGTCTGGCAGGATATGGTAAGCAGGAAACCCAATGATCCTGAATGGTATGAAGGAGGGCTCTACCACGACGATATGCCTTTTGGTGTCCCGTCTTTCTGGTTTATTTCCTGGTATGATGTTGCCTCAAGCCCGAATATATCTATGGTCAATCATCTCCGTGAAAACATTGAGGAAAGGGAAGTGGCAGATAACCAGTTCATGGTTATATCCCCTTCACCACACTGTGGCTTCTGGCGAGATTCTGAAAATATGGTAATAGGTGAAAGATATATTGGTGATGCAAGGATGAACTACGACAGTCTTATTTACGGCTGGTTCGACTACTGGCTTAAGGGAGTTGATAATGAATTCACCGGGAATCTTCCCTACGTACATTACTATACAATGGGGCTTAATAAATGGCAGACAGCCGATAAATGGCCACCGGAAAATACAGGGATGCTTACTTATTATCTTAACAGCAAGGGCCAGGCAAACAGCCTGAACGGCGACGGGGTTTTAAGTACTGATGAGCCGGGCAGGAAAGATTACCCCGATACATATAAATATGATCCATATAATCCGGTGAGATCATACGGGGGTAACTTCTGTTGCTATGGTAATGCAATTGACGTTGGCTCTTTCGACCAGAGAGTGATGGAAATGAGAAATGATATTCTTGTCTATACCTCTGATGTTCTGGATGAGGGAATGGAAGTAAGCGGCTTTATTGAAACGGTACTGTATGTATCTTCCGACGCAAAGGATACGGATTTTACAGTTAAACTTATTGATGTGTACCCCGACGGAAGGGCATTTAATCTTGACGAGACCATCCAGAGAGCCCGGTACAGGGAGGGTTATGACAGGGAGGTCTTTATGGTGCCGGGCGAAGTATACAGGCTGGAGCTGACACCTATGTCAACCAGTAATTATTTTGCTGCGGGACACAGGATCAGGATAGAGATATCAAGCAGTAATTTCCCTCGCTTTGGAAGAAACCTTAACACCGGGGGCAATAATTATGATGAATCAGAAGGAGTGACAGCCACCAACTCGATACATCACTCAAATGAATATCCTTCATCTGTCACACTTCCCGTGGTAAATGAGCACCGGTAAAAGTATTTAATCATTGAGAACAACTTACTCTTTTTGAGTACAAAAATAATTTAGAATATAATAACTATGTTAATTGATCTGAGAAGCGATACTGTAACACGTCCGGGAAAAGAAATGCTTGAATTTATGATGAAAGCACCCGTGGGAGATATGGTTCTTGGGGATGATCCTATGGTTAATGAGTTGGAGACCAGGGTATCCGATATGTTTGGTATGGAAGCAGCTCTTTTCTGCCCATCAGGGACAATGACAAACCAGATAGCCATTAAAATCCACACACAACCGGGAGATGATGTAATATGCAGTAAATTATCCCATATTTATCAGAATGAAGGCGGTGGTATAGCATTTCATTCAGCTGCATCAGTGACACTGATTGAAACAGAAAATGGAATATTCACAGGTGAAGATGTACTTAAAGCTATTCAGCCTGATGACCCTCATAAACCCAGGACCAGTCTTGTATCAGCTGAAAATAGTGTAAATATGGGGGGTGGTGCAGTCTGGGATATTGAAGAACTAAAAAACATTGCAAAAATATGCAGGGAAAAGAAGCTTGCCTTTCATCTTGATGGAGCAAGGTTGTTTAATGCTATTGTAAGAAATCATGATAACATCTGTGATTATGGAGAAATATTCGATACCATTTCTGTATGTTTATCAAAGGGTCTCGGTGCCCCCGTAGGTTCTGTTTTGCTGGGAAATAGAAATACGATAGCAAAGGGGGTAAGACTCAGGAAACTGATGGGTGGTGGTATGAGGCAGGCTGGATATATGGCAGCAGCCGGATTGTATGCTCTTGAAAATAACATTGAAAGGCTGGAGAAGGATCATGAAAATGCAGGAAGAATAGCTGATGCTTTAAACGATTGCAAATGGATTGAGAAGATTAAACAGGTGCAAACTAACATAATAATTTTAAAAGTAATGCCATCCATCCATGCCGGAAATGTTGTAAGCATCCTAAAAGACAATAATATCCTGGTGCTGGATACTGGTAATAATTACATAAGGATGGTTACCCATCTGGATATTAGTTCGGATATGGTTGATAAAGTGATTTCAACCTTTGTAAAAATAACAGACGAGAAAACAGTTATTGAAATGCCTTAATCTTCTCCTGGTCCGGACATGCTTATTGTCATCGGATTATCTGATCGCCTGTTTGTATGCCTCGGTACCACCCACCACCGGCAGGCTAAGGCTGGTCCCTCCGAGGTCGATTGTCAGTTCAGTCCCCGGCTCGGGCCACAGCGTGAAATCGCGGTCGCTTGAAAAGATCATTAATCCTATCTGCTGACCTGCCGGAATTACCTGGTCATCAGGCTGGAGGTCAAAGGTCATTTCATAGAACCTGCCAGGTACCAGGGCTTCGCTTTCCCATTCTGATTTATAATTCTGAAGATCGGCCCAGCCACGGGTAATAAGGTTATCGGTAATTTTTGTATTTCTTCCTTCTGTCCATGGCAGGGAAACAAGCCATACAGAAAG
>JAZBOI010000025.1:0-2726 GCA_036351095.1 Bacteroidales bacterium
CAATTCACTGCTCGATTTTTATATCTCGGGAACGAAAGAGGGGAATTATGTCATCCTCCAGGAATTTATTGAAGGGGCCGAAGAGGGGGACGTGCGTGTGCTCATGCTCAACGGCCAGCCGCTGGGGGCTTACCGCAGGATCCCTGCCGGCGACGATATAAGGTCCAATATAAAGGCAGGCGGAACGGCCCGTAAGCACAGCCTTACAAAGAAGGAAAAGGACATATGTAGCAGGATAGGGCCCAAGCTGGTGGCTGACGGACTATATTTCGTAGGGCTGGATATTATCAATGACAAGCTGATAGAGATCAACGTTTGCAGCCCGGGCGGCATAACACGCATCAATGCCTTTAACCGTGTCCGCCTGCAAAAGAAGGTGATCGATTTTCTCGAGGAGGTCATATCGGCCAGGGAGACGGCCATAGAAAGGAAAAAGCACTTTAAACGAATGATAGATGAAGCCTGATTTGAGCGTTGATGAGATAATCTCGAAGATAGGGGCACAACAAACCTTCGAAACACTGTCGGCCTGCGGCTCTTACTATGTCAGCATAGAGGAATATGTTCCCTTCGTGTGCTTTGCCATACATGACGGTCACAGGCTCAGGCCCGGGCTGAAGGAAAAATGCCTTCTGAGCGACCATGAACGGTGGCAGGAGGAAGATCCACACACACACGAGATGATAGCATCCCTGCCGGTGGTCATATCGGCAATCGACTCCAGGTATGAATACGATCTTAACAGGGATGCCGCACATGCAATCTATGAAAGAGCGTGGGGCAAGGAGGTGTGGAAAGAAGCACTTACAGAAGAGGAGAAAGGGATCAGCCTGCAGAAGCATACCGACTTCTACCGTATAGTGGACAGCCTGTTGTCCATGCTCGAGAAAAAATACGGGTCGGTTCTGGTCTTTGATATCCATTCGTTCAATTACCACAGGATAAGGGAAGATGCTCCCGTGTTTAACCTGGGCACACAGCTACTGAAGAATCCCGCACACAGGAAATATATCGATCACTGGCTGTCTCGCCTCAGGAAATTCAGGCTGCCAAACATTGATGTCACGGTAGCCGAGAACGATGTCTTTGGTGGCAAAGGCTACCTGCTTTCATATATAACATCCCGTTTCAGCAACACCCTGGTCCTTGCCACCGAGATAAAGAAGATCTATTGCGATGAGGAGAGTGGTGAGACCTATCCGCTCATAATCGAAAAGATGGCCGCCCATTTCAAGGATGCCATACTCGGTACCGCGGCCTACTTCACACGGCATAACACCAGCATGGTTGTCCGCAAGAACAATAAACTGCTATCGTCGGAGCCGGAGAAGGAGCTCCTCAGGGTAGATAAACACCTCTTCAGCGTGGCACGCTCTTTCGAGATAATGAACTATGTCAACCCGGTGAATATCGAACAGGCACGCAGGGATTTCTTCAGGTCGAAATACAAACGTAACCCATCATTCAAGTATAAGCAGCTGTCAATCAATCCTTTCGACTTTAAGAGGAAACTTTACAGCATACCCGTGGAGAACATACATGATGTATCCCTGCGCAGGCTTTACCAGGATGTGATAGATTCCTATGCTGACAAGATTGACATAATATCATCCATTGGTACAGGGCGCTTCCTCTATAACTCGCTACGCTATTTCGATCAACCGGGTGTTGAGGATATTGACAATGCACGTTACATTATGCACTGTTCGGACAGTGCCGATGAGCCTGAAGAGCTCAACCTCGACTCTGCTGCCGTAGCTAAATATTTCAGGGAGGAGACAGGCAGGTATGGCTTTGAATGCCGTATAGAGATTACCCGCAACATCATTGCCAAGGTGCTTATCATCAATTCCCGCAAGACAATAAGGATAAGGAAGGATGCCAGGTTCTCGGGTAAATCGCTGCATGCACTTTCCGAGCACGAGGTGGGTGTGCACATGCTCACCACCATAAATGCCAGGCAGCACCCACTGAACATTTTCAGGCTGGGAACACCCGTCAATACCCATACACAGGAGGGCCTGGCAGTGCTGAGCGAGTACCTGTCCGGCAACATGAGCGTCAAGAGGCTGCATATACTGGCGCTGCGTGTGCTGGTAATAGATATGATGCTCAGGGGTTACGATTTCAGCCGCACCTTCCATGCCGTAATGGATACGGCCGGGATGAACGAAACACAGGCCTTTTATGTTGCTGCCCGTGTTTTCAGGGGAGGAGGCTTCACGAAGGATTATCTCTACCTTAAAGGATTCAGGGATGTGCTCCGCCTTTACCGGGACGGCCATGACCTTACAAGTCTGCTTGTCGGTAAGACATCCCTTCTTTACAGTGATCTTATCATTGAGATGATTGACCGGCGGCTCATTTCGCCTCCCCGCTATAAGACACGTGCACTGCTTGATCCCGTCACCCCGGATCCCATTATCGGGTATATACTCACCGGGCTGAGGTAGCTGGCCGGTGGCCCGTGGCCATGAAGGTGCCTCTGTGGAACCTGTGGTTCGCTGCAGACCTGCGGCAATGCAAGAGCCAGTGTGTGGTCTGAAGTTTGCCCCTAACGTATTAGATAAAGCTGCTGGGGGTAGCCGTCAATCAGCCTGGCTTTTCCGTCAATAAAGATCATGTCGTCCTCGAAACCCATCCTCACCTCTGTGTTATCCCATTCGGGCACAGTGCCTGTCACACTGAACTCCAGCGCATAGGTGGTGCTGTTATACAGCGGGTGC
>JAZBOI010000026.1:0-7445 GCA_036351095.1 Bacteroidales bacterium
TGTAAAGATAGTTTTTTAGCCACTATCATCAATTCGCTGCATGAAAAAAGTATTATTGCTGTTTTTGCTTATACCGGGCATGGTATGTGCCCAGGTTGTTTATGAGGATTTTGAATCCGGTCTGGCAGGTGACTGGCTCCTTACCGGGGAGGGGAGATGGGGGACCGATTCAGTATTCGCCATAAACGGAAAATATTCACTGCATCATTCCTTTGATAACAGTGATTCGGGATGTGACCGTATCGGCACAAGTATAGTGGGACTCCGGCCTGCACTTTCCGATACCGAGTGGAAATTTAAGATCAGGCATGCTTATAACCCATCGTCATCAAATAACTGGTCCTTTTTCCTGATGTCAGATGAACCTCCGTCTGCATTTAAAACAGGTGGTACTATCTCAGGTTTTGCACTTGGAGTTAACCTGAGTGGATATAGTGACACCCTTTGCCTGTGGAAAATAACAGGAGGCAGTTCAACAGTACTCCTGTCTACATCGCTGAACTGGCAGAATGATATAGGTGTGGATTCGGTTGCCTCACTGAGTGTCCTCAGATCAGCCGGTGGTTTATGGCAGGTCTTTATTGACAATGAGCAGGGCAGCCGGGTGCTTATAGGAGAAGCATACGAAAGCGAATTATTTCATGCTGGATGGGCCGGTATAATGTATGAATATTCATCGGCCCAGGACAGAAAGCTGTGGGTTGATGATATAATTATTGACGGTCTTATTGTGGTGGACAGCCGTCCTCCCCGTATTGACACAGCCTATTTTGCAGACAGCGAAACACTTATTCTTTCATTTAACGAAACTCTTTCAAGCATTCCGGAAAATGGTGATTTTATACTTTATCCGGGCGACCGTGTTCCCGCCGGCATAATCCAGGATGGCAATTCCTGTTTGCTCAAATACAACCCGCGATTGGAGAACAAAACATCGTATGATCTTCACCTGAGCGGTATATGCGATATTTCCGGTAATTGTTGCGATACAGTAATCAGCAATATTGTACTTGCACTTCCGGAACTGAAAGATATAATAATCTCAGAGATAATGTTCGACCCTGAACCCCCGGCCGGATTACCACAGGCTGAATATATTGAGCTGTATAATAACACTGATTTCGACTTTAATACCGGAGGAATGTCAATGGATATTGGGGGCATTGAATATTCCCTGCCCGAATGTCAGTTCTCTGCCGGTGAATATGTGCTGTTTACCTGTCCAGGTGATGCCGGCCTGTTTTCATCCTATGGAAAGGTATTGTGTCCTTCAAGCAATTTTGACCTCAGAAATACTTCTGACATCGTTATATTGAGGGATTCACATGATATGCTTATTCATGGCCTGGAATATGATATCGGGTGGTACTCCAATCAGCTCAAGCAATACGGGGGCTGGTCGCTCGAAATGATTGACTATGATTATCCCTTTGCGGGGAAAATCAACTGGAGGGAATCAAAGGACAATTCAGGGGGAACACCTGGCAGGTTAAACTCTCTGTGCTCCTTCAACCCCGACATGGAGGAACCTCTTATAAGCAATATCTATCCCCTCACAGCCGGGCTTATCCGTATGGACTTTTCTGAGAGTATGGCCCAGGAGGTTCTTGATCCTTCAGGCTGGACGATTAAGGATAATTCGGTAGTCTCTGTCAATATTGCTGATCCGCTGCTGAGGAGTATTGATATGGAGCCAGGCGACAGTCTACGGGCAGGAGTTATTTATGAAATATCTCCGGGCGCCAATTTGAGTGATATGGCGGGAAACAGTCTTTTGAATGCGAATAAGCGTTTCGGGCTGTCAGAAGAGACGGAAGAAAATGATATGCTCTTTAATGAGATTATGTTTGATCCCCTGCCGGGAGGTGCAGAATTCATTGAATTGTACAATAATTCGGAGAAGATAGTCGACCTGGCAGACCACTTCATGCTAAGCTATAAAACGGAAACACAGGATACAGGGAAAATGGTATGGCTATCAGATAAAGCTCTTTGCCTGATGCCGGGAGAATATATTGTTTTGTGCACTGATCGTGAATATGTTATAAGCACCTACAGTAATTGTGATGAAAGCCGGATCTTTGAACTGGCTTCACTGCCGTCACTGCCCGACAGTGAGGGTAATCTCCTGCTTTATAACAGGAAGCTTATTCTCATTGACCGTATGAGCTACTCTGAAAAGATGCATTCAGCAATGCTTTCCGTAACATCAGGGATTTCTCTTGAACGTATTTCACAGGATATGCCGGCGACAGACATGGGCAACTGGCGGTCAGCAGCGGGAACAGCCGGCTATGCCACACCAGGGATAAAAAATTCAGCTTCAGTAAGTGATGATAAGCCTGTTGGCGAGGGTTCTATGAGCCTTTCATCCAGAAAGATAAGCCCTGACAACGATGGCTTTGAAGATTATCTGAGGATACTGGTGCAGTCAGGGGGCGAACAGGATATTATCAGCCTGGAGGTATATAATGATATGGGCTACAGGGTCAGGACACTGGCTGACAGGATCACATCTTCAGGTGAAGCAGTACTGATCTGGGATGGCTGTGATGATTATGGGCAGCCTGTAAGGGAAGGGATATACATTATTTATTCGAGCATAATGCATAGTGAAAGCCCGCCTGAGCATTGCAAAAAGGTTTGTGCGGTAATATATTATTAGGGCCCGGGTTTATTGAATTTCCTTTCCGGTACCATGAAGGCAAAAATAATGGAAGGGAAGGCCAGCAAGGCTGCAATTAGGTAAGTTTTATCCATGCCTATCCAGTCGGACAGGCCTCCAACTGCCAGGGTCATTATGGAGTTGATGAAAAAATTGATGGTCATATAAACACCGTTTACGAAAGGCAGGTGTTTGGTGTCGAGGTTATGGATCACTGCCAGGTTAACTGACTCGGGACCTACCAGGAAGACACCCATCAGTATAAGTAAGATAACACTGTAGACACCTGATGAATTGATAAAGAGGATCATCAGCAGAGGTGATAAAACAGTCACTATGATAAGCATTTTTCTCCTGCCTATTTTGTCGGATATTGAGCCTGAGAGGAAAGTGCCTCCCGCGGCAGCCAGCTGGAGAACGGAGAGGGATATACCTGCACCCCACAGCTCCATGCCTTTGCCTGTAAGATAAACCGGGAGATAGAGAGTAAGAGACGATTTCATTGCACCCCTGAAGAAAGTTATCCCGGCAAGGGTAAGAAAAACAGGCAGGAAGCGCCTGAAGATCTTCAGATAATCGGGTTTTTCTGTTTTAATCTCCTCGCTTATTGATATTTTATGCAGCTTAAGGTAAAGGATGAATGATGCAATAAGACCAAAGGGTATGAGCCTGAGGGTTCCGTTCAGTCCCCATTGCTCAACCGCAGCCACTACCACCAGTGGTCCCAGCGTGCGTGCCAGCTCGCCACCCAGCATATAGAAACTCATGCCCATCCCTGTTCGCTCTCCCGATATCTTCTTTACCATCACCGGGGAGGGTACATGAAAGAGAGTTGAAGAGATGCCGCTCACAAAAATCAGGATTACCAGTATGGTGTATGTGGGAGCCACACCAATAAAACTCATTGCAACAGTTGTTACAGCCGGTGCAAATATCACAAAATATCTTACTTTGAGATTCTCCGACAGGATCCCTATCAGGAAATTAAAAAGGGACGGTACACGCTGTACTACCGCAAGCAGCCCTGAAAGGAAGAGGGATATATTCAGTTTCTGTATTAATAAGGGGAGCAGCGGTGCCAGGAACGAAGTATATACATCGTGCGTCAGGTGTGCTATTGATATCAATACGACATTGGCCGTCTGGAAACCGTTCTTTCTTCCCTTAATGTCTTCCTGCATCAGCTTGTTCAGATTTTCTCTATCAGGTGTGTCATTATTGAAGTCATTTTCGATTCGGTTGCAGCAGCTGCCCGGGTGACCATTTCATGGGTTATATAGTGTATCTTCCCTTCAACACCAAGGTCGCTTATTATGCTGACGGCAAAACAGGGGAGTCCCATATGCCTTGCAACAATGACCTCGGGAACGGTACTCATCCCAACGGCATCGGCACCGATATGCCTGAAGTGTTTATATTCAGCAGGGGTTTCAAAGGTAGGTCCCGTAGTGGCGAGGTAAACTCCTTTCTTTATCTTTATATTAAGTTCTCTTGCTACTTCTTCTGCTTTAGCTACCAGTAATTTATCATAAGCCTCGCTCATATCCGGGAAGCGAGGTCCTATCATATTGTTATTCGGCCCGATAAGGGGGTTGGGCAGGAAGTTAATATGATCTGTAATGATCATTATATCACCTACCTCAAAATCAGGGTTTGTTCCACCGGCCGCATTTGAAAGGAAGAGGTATTTTATCCCGAGGTATTTCATGACGCGGATTGGAAACACAATCTGGGCACTTGAATAACCTTCATAAAAATGGAAACGGCCCTTCATTGCCACAATCTTTTTGGAGCCGAATTCACCGTAAATAAGCTTCCCCTCATGACCCTCAACGGTTGAAACGGGGAAATTAGGTATTTGTGAATAATCAACCTCATGAATGATTTTAATCTTTGATACCAGTCCCCCGAGCCCGGTACCCAGTACTATACCTGCATCCGGAGAGGTAAACCCCTGTGATTTAAGAAAGGCTGCCGTTTCTTCTATTTTTTTTAACATAGTCTTTAATTAGTTTATTGAATTCACTTTCTTCCTGCTTATCCGGGAATATAATTTTAATCCCCAGGTAGAATAATCTGTCATCCGCGAAATCTTCTTCCCTCATTATTTCATTTAACCGGATTGCATCTTTTTCAGTTGTTAGCATGCACCTTTCTCTTTCCGGAAGGGAAAGGTACTGTTGTTTTATGTATTCATAATCCCTTTTGCTGTAGGGATGATGATCGGGAAAACGGAGATGTTTAACGCAAAGCTTAAAGGTATCGAGATAAGCCAGTAAAGCAGATGGGTCAGCTATACCTGTTACCAGCAGTACATTTACCATGCTGCCGGCCAGGTGGTCCATAGTTATTCCCTCTTTTTCCCCGGTGAAAATATTCCGGGGCTCATCATATGATAATCCAGTAATGAAGGCATGCTGCCCTGACATCAGATTTAATTTCTTTAAAACCTGATTGATGTCTTCGTGACCCAGGCCAGTGGGTGACTTTGTCAGTAAAACGATATCCGCCCTTTTAACAGATGAAGGGTGTTCCCTTAACCTGCCAGCAGGCAGCAGGCAGTCTTTGTATACCGGCCTGTTATAGTCTATGAGCAATATGCTCAGTCCTGCACGTATATACCTGTGCTGGTATGCATCGTCAAGAAGTATTACATCGGTATCGGGATCAAGGCCAAGTATTTCCTTAACTCCATGTACCCTGTCAGTATCAACGGCCACTGTAATGTCCGGATACTTGCGTTTTACCTGGAGAGCTTCATCGCCTGCCGTTCTGACACTGTTTTCTGGAGTAACAATCTGAAAATCCCTTGTTTTCCTCATGTATCCCCTGCTCAACACAGCGAGACTATAGTTATCTTTTAGCAATTGAACGAGGTATTCGATGTGTGGTGTCTTTCCCGTTCCTCCAACTGTAATATTACCTACGGAAATTACCGGAAGCTCAAAAGAGGTGGATTTGAGCAAGTCCTTATCAAACAACATGTTACGTATCCATATTACAGGACCGTAAAACAGAGTGAAGGGAAAGAGTAATATTTTTTGCAGCTTCCTGTGCATTTACCTGATTTCAATGAAATAGGGCAGGCGGGCCTGGACCCCGTTCAGCGACCGGAGCTCATTTATATCTTCATAATATTTTGCCAGTTCACCGAGTTCCTTCCTGATTAATTTAGCCTTTATATCACCGGTAAGGCTCTTCATAAGTTTTGTATAGGTATCTTCAATTTCCGGATATTCCTTTATTTCATAATCGTCCAGGGATGCAAGCTTCGCAGCTTCTTCCACAGCCTCCGGGAGGCCTCCTATATAATCAACCAGCTTTCTGTCGAGGGCATCTTTACCCGTATATACCTGGCCCTGTCCCATTGAGTCCACTGTTTCTTCATCAATACTCCTTCCTTCAGAGACCCTGTTGACGAATACATCATAGGTTTTGTCAACATGTTGCTGGTATATCATCCTCTCCTGACCGGTCATACCCCTGAATAATGAGAGCATATCCGAGTTTTTATTTGTTTTAACCACATCGCGTGTTATGCCCAGTTTCTCTTCCATAAGATTGCTGGCTTCGGGATAAATTCCGAATACCCCTATTGATCCGGTTAATGTGGTAGGCTGGGCAAATATTTTGGTAGCCGGTGCTGACATGTAGTAGCCACCTGATGCAGCATAGTTACTCATTGATACAACCACCGGTATTTCCCTGTTAGTAAGCTCGATCTCCCTCCACATATTATCTGAGGCCATGGCATTGCCTCCAGGGCTGTTAACCCTTATTACCACAGCTTTGTAATCATCCGATTCCCTTATTTTTCTCATCATTGCTGAGAAAGAATCACCTCCTATACTGCCTGTCTGTCCATGGCCCATATTTATTGTCCCTTCGGCATAAACAAGGGCTATTGATGATTCAGCTTTTTCCTTCTTATCGATCACCACCTTATTATATTTGGCCATGCTGACCTGCTCGGGCTTTTTATCCTCTTCAGTTCCGGTGAGGGTTTTTAATTCTTCAATAAGTTCATCCCTGTACTTCATCTCGTCTATCAGGCCTGCTTCACTGGCTTTTCCCAGGTCAAAAACAAGCAGTTCGTCAGCTATCCGGTTCAACTCATCCGTGCTTATGTTGCGTGATTCGGATATATTAGCGATAATATGGTTCCAGGTAGCGCTGATGTACCTGTCTATCTGTTCACGGTTGGCATCGCTCAAGCTGCTCAGCATATATTTCTCCACGGCACCCTTATATTTGCCATGTCTAACAACCTGTACATTAACACCCACTTTTTCAAGGGCGTTTTTATAAAATATCACTTCCGAAGCAAGGCCCTTGAACTCCATTATTGCATTGGGATTAACATATATCTTATCCGCCACACTTGAGATATAATATGCCTCCTGGGTCAGGATATAATCGGTATATGATATGATGAATTTACCTGATTCCTTAAACCTGAGAAGGGCATTTCTTATTTCTTCTGCCTTTCCCCATCCGTTTACCATCAGTCCGTTGGTAATAAGCAAGCCCTTTATCCTGTCATCCGTGGCAGCCTTTTCAAGGTTTGAAAGAATATCATTAATACCCGGGGCAGGCTTGAAAGTAAATTCCAGGGGATCAAAGGAACTCCATGGATCGTTCATTCCCTGTTCAGGGATGAACTGTCCTGTATTCAGTACCAGTACAGAATTTTGTTTTATGCTAACCGGTTTTTCGGCAGATGCAATCATCAGGCTGAGGCTGGCGAGGCTTATGAAAAAGAATAAGATACCTGTAATAA
>JAZBOI010000027.1:0-17471 GCA_036351095.1 Bacteroidales bacterium
GTAATACCTGTATGTACTGATTGCTCTTTCCCTGGCATAAGGATGGTCAATTAAGGGTGGGGGATAGTCAGGGGTATTCAGTTCAGGAAGCCATTTATGTATATATTTGTTTTCCCCGTCAAATTTCCTGGCCTGCTGGTAAGGGTTGAAAACCCTGAAATAAGGTGCAGCATCGCAGCCTGTCCCGGCTGCCCATTGCCAGTTGCCGTTATTTGAGGAGAGCTCATAATCGAGCAGTTTTTCAGCAAAATATTTTTCGCCCCACCTCCAGTCAATCAGCAGGTGCTTGCACAGGAAGCTGGCCGTTACCATTCTTACCCTGTTATGCATGAAACCTGTTGTATTTAATTGTCGCATTCCTGCGTCTACAAGCGGGTATCCTGTTTGGCCCCGGCACCACAGACCGAAGTGTTTCTCATCGTTGATCCACCTGATATTGTCGTACTTTGGCCTGAAACTCTTAGCTGTAACATGTGGAAAATGATAGAGGATCTGCATGAAAAACTCTCTCCATATAAGTTCAGACAGGAATGTCCGGTTAAGCATATAGGCTGTTTTGACCACCTGCCTGATGCTCAGTGTTCCAAAGCGGAGATGGGGACCTGCATGGGTAGTGGCATCAAGATGGGGATAATCCCTGTAGCTGTCATAATTTTCAATATTTTCTTTTCTGAAAGCTTCAGGCCTGGTACCTGACCTGGTAAAACCCAATAAACTGATGCCAGGAAAACTTACTGATATTTTCGCAAGATTATCCAGGTGGTTCTCTGACCGGCTTTCCTGTGGAATTCCTTCTGACTCGAGCCTCCTGAGCCATTTCCTGCTGTATGGTGTATATACGGTATATGCTGATGAATCATTTTTCACGATTTCATCCTTTTCAAAAATTACCTGGTCTTTAAAAGTGTGGGTTTCTATACCTTTCTCCCCCAGTATTTTTTTTACTTCCTTATCCCTTGCAAGAGCATATGGCTCATAATCAGTATTCCAGAATACTGATTTTACCTTATCCCATGATGCAATATCCTTCCACACCTTTTTATAGTTACCCTTGAATACTATTAGGGAACTGCCTTTTCCGGATATTTGCCCGTTTAACTTTTCAAGATTTTCATAGATGAATGATACCCTGGCGTCATCCCCGGGCAGTCCCTCAAGGATTGCCTCGTCAAAAATGAATATCAAAACAACAGGTCTTCCTGATGTGAGGGCATAATAAAGTCCCGTGTTATCATTCAGGCGCAGATCTCTCCTGAACCAGAAAATACTGATATCCTGGTTGACTGCACCCAGTGCCTCCGTGTAAATCTTATTCAGCCTGCTTGAACCTGTCATCGGCTTTTCTGTTTTCACTGAGTTTAATCTTACCCTCCAGCCAGCCTATACGAAAGCCCTCTCCCAGATCGAAGTCGGGTACAAAAGGCTTGATATCGAGCAGTGGAGTATTGTCGAGCATATCGGCACCCGAAAAGAAAATTGTGTTGTTCATTATTTTCTCGACCCTGACAATTGACAGACCTATGTTATTTGGCCTCCTGGGAGCTCTTGTTGAAAATACCCCTCTCTTTTCTTCGTCCATAAACGGTTCCACGTGCAGTTTATACTCTCCCTTCCTGTTACGGTCAAAAACATATATAAGGATAATATGTGAGAATCCTTCCAGGTCTTTCAAACCTGGAATATATTCAAGCAGTATCTCCGCTTTACCGGTATAGTCCATTGCGTAAAAAGGCTGTATGGGTGTCTCTTTCATCTCCCTGTTCTGTGTCCTGATAAAGCCCACCGGCTTAAATTCAAATTTCATCATAGACGCAAGTTTTTTCAAAGTTAACACAATTGCATCTTATTGTAATATAAAATGCTATAATGAACACCCGGAAGATGAAGTATTGATAAATTTTATTTATTTTATAGCGGAACAATATCTTACAATGAGAAAGCAGGGCAAAATATTCCTCCAGGGTTACTATGACAGGCAGGTTGCAGATATCTGCTCATGCCTGGAGACCATTCCCGGAAGTTACCGGGTCAGGGATATTCATAAATTGAGGGTAAGAATAAAGCGGCTGAAAGCAATTTTCAAATTAATTGAATATCGCTACCCGGAAGAATTCCGGGCAAAAGATTATTATCGACTTTACAAAGCTGTTTTTAAGAGTGCAGGACTGGTAAGGGAGAGCCAGATCAATCTTGGACTGTTTAAGGAATACCCTTTTGCCAGGAATCTGCGTAAATCATATTTCCGGCATATCAGCCTTATGAAACAACAGTGGAGACCAGGACTGGATGCTCTTATTCATTCTTTTGACTATGCCGCGCTTGATGATCACAACAGGACTATCGAAAAGTATTTATCACCTCACAGTGAGCCTGAACTTATAAGAATCATTGAGGGTTTCATTAATGCAGAAATACTGAGGATCAGTAATTTGTTAATGCAGGAGGGTGATTTGCACTATATTCACGGCGTGAGGATTATACTTAAAAATATAAAACCATTGCTGGGTCTGATATGGAGACGCAGGCTCAGTTCTTTTAGTGGTGATCACTATGACAGCCTGGTTGAAACAGAAAAACTTATAGGCAACTGGCATGACCGGCATATTTTTTCACACACCCTCGGGTTGTTTTTTAACTCCATGGGAGGAGAGAAAGAGAAGCTGATGGATGAATATCTTGCTTTACAGTCGGCACTCGGGGATTATGAGAAGAGGGCACTCGGCCAGATACGCAGCAGCCTTGCCCGCAGCCTGGCCCTTTTCAGTCATTGAGAATGGAAGCAGGAGCATCAGGGATATAGCAGCACTTTGCCGGCTGACATGTTTTCCCGGTAGTGGTCAAGGGCTTCATCTATTTTTTCCAGTGGAAATTTTGCTGATACCTGGATATTGAAATCACCTGAAAGCAATCCTTTGGCTTTCCCTATCAGTCTCAGGTTCCGGAGTATTGATTTACCCGCAATATAATTGCCGAGGTAAAAGCCACTGATTGTTTTATCCTCCTGCAGCAGCAGCCGCGGCTCAATGCTTATATTGCTTTCGGATAATTTGGCATAGATAATGATCGTACTGCCGGGAGGGGATGTTCTCAGCATGATCTCCGCCTGTTCCCCACCCACAGCGTCAAAGAAAAGTCGTGCCCCGAGTTTTTCGCTGAGCCTGGCCAGTTCATTTTCAAATCCCTGTGAACTGCTGATCAATACATTTTCAGCACCCAGCTTTTTCAATGTATCATATTGTGCTTCCCTGGCCACAATATTTATGAGTTTTATATCATTTTTTCTGCACAGCTCCAGCAACATTTTTCCGAGTGAGCTGGCTGCAGCATTATTTACCATGGCAGCATGCTTATGTTTGCGGGCTATCTCAATGAAAGACACAGCAGTCAGGGGATTTACCAGCAGCATTGATCCCTGTTCATCATCAATATTTTTATCCAGGATTATGGTCCGGTATGCTGAGGTCACCATGTATTCTGCCCATGTTCCTGTATTATGAGCTGTTACTGTGCATGCAACTCTTTTGCCTTCTCTTGACCTGGCAATAATTCCCTTACCGCTCCTGACAACAGTTCCGCTTCCTTCCAGTCCCGGAACAACAGGGTAATCAGGCGATCCGGCATAGCTTCCCTGCAGGAAGCTAAGATCGGAAGGATTGAGGGGTGAAAAACTCATTTTCACCAGTACTTCACCTTTACCGGGTTCAGGTATGGGTATATCCTTCAAATATAGTTTGCCTCCAGGTTTGTCCTGTAATATTGCTTTCATATGTAATCTCCCGGTCTGTGACTTAGAAACTCTGCATTCATTACCGCTCCTTAAGCAACTGTTATTATATCCAGTTCTTCTGAGGCAGCTCAAGCTGGGTTGCCGCAATGCGGAACCAGATACGGGTAACCCTGTTGTTTTCTATTGTCAGCACCTTGTATTCAATACTGCAATACATATTATCAAGGCGGTAGCTCTTGCCTATCTCGATACCGGTCTCAAGCGGATCTGTCAATGGAATGAATTCAGTAATGAACATCTTAAGGTCTTTGGATTCTCCTGTAAACCATAAGGTGCCTTTTTCAGGTTCGAATTCCACTTTGATCTTCAGTCCGTTAATAAGGTCTACCGTCGTTACACCTGTTTTAAGTGCCTGCGAGTGACTTGCCTGCCTTGTCTGTGACAGGGCGCCTGCGGTCATAAAAGTCGTTATAATCAAAAATAAAATCAATTTTTTCATGAGCGGGGATCTTTAAATGTTCCGATATGCAAATTTACTAATACTTTAATTAAAACAGCCCGACAGCATAAAATAAGCCAGGCAACCATCATTGTTTCTGGCTGCCTGGCTTCCCTTTTTAGATTCTATAAGCCTGATAATTTATCAGGATTAACATACAGTAAAAACACCCGGTTATCAGTCTCTGCGTCCCCGGGAGTTATTATCTTCTTTTGGTCTGGCTTTCTTAACCACTATCTGACGACCGTCGAATTCAGTGTCGTTTAGTGAATTAATAGCTTCGAGGGCCTCATCATCATTAGGCATCTCAACAAAACCATAACCCTTTGATCTTCCTTCGTATTTATCGAAGATAATCTTGGCAGTTGCTACCTCTCCAAATTTTTGAAATAGCTGTTCTAATTGGTCCTCCGTAGTCTGGTACGAAAGTTTTGCAACGAAAATGTTCATTTGAAATAAAAAAATTACTGAGGTCTTTTGCTTCTAACTTTATTAACGCGTAATGAAGTTGTGGAACACAAGTCCCTCATGATTAAACAATATGCAAATATAATTTAAATTTATTTAATCTATAACCATTTCTTCTTTTTAAAGAATATTATAAATGAAATACCGATTATAATTATTAAGATCCAGAATAAAAAGTAGCCTGACTTAAGTTCCAGTTCAGGGATATACCTGAAGTTCATTCCATAAACTCCTGCAATGAAGGTTAGGGGTATGAATATTGATGCAAAAATTGTCAGCACTTTCATGACCTGGTTCATTTTGTTGTTAACCAGTGTGTTGTGTGTGTTGAGCTGGTCAGACACCAGGCTGCTGTATAGTTCTATCGAATCGTTCGCATGAGTGACTGATTCGTTCAGATCAGCCATAAAATTGAGGGTATCGGGACTGAAAAATGAATCTTCGTTTTTTAAAAGGTTCATCA
Organism: Bacteroidales bacterium; assembly: GCA_036351095.1. Classification (GTDB taxonomy): domain Bacteria; phylum Bacteroidota; class Bacteroidia; order Bacteroidales; family VadinHA17; genus UBA9300. Next base: position 5,158 of record JAZBOI010000027.1, read on the forward strand.
TTCCTTCTTTGAAGGGTCTTATGTTTTTCCTCAGGTAGGACAGCTCAATTTTATAACTGTAGATATTCTGGGCAATATCTTTATTGTTTTCAGAGAATATCCTTTCTTCGAGGTCTTCAATCTGTCTCCCCAGGCTTTCTATTATCGAAAGGTAATTATCTGAGATAATATCCATCAGTGCATAGGCCAGGTAGTCATTATTATTCAGCCTCACACGGCCTTTGTGGTTTCTTATTCTTTCCCTGATGGGATTGAAGACATCACCTTTACGCTCCTGGAGGGTTAGGATAAAATTTTCACCAAGTATTAATGTTAACTGCTCGGCCCTTATCCTGTTGCTGTCAGGGTCATAATCAAGCATTTTAAGGATAAAGGCATCATAATTCTCTCCGGCAACGTATTTGGGGATCTGGTCGGTGTTGAGAATATCTTCGAGCATCAGGTTATCCAGACCGAAGATATTCCCTGCATCCTGTATCATTTCCATTTCGTGAATACCAAAGACATTGATCCACGACACAGAATCTGTTTTGAGGAAGGGCTCACAATCTTTAATAGATTCGAGCTCTGATTCATTCATATGATCAGCACTGTAGTCCATTATCCTGATCTGCGGTTTTTCCATTTTTTGCCGTCCTATAAGTACGAGCGAACCCGGGGCTTTCCCGGCAGCCGGTGAACGGTCTTTAATAAATCGTGCCATCTTACTTGTTATATATGTTTATATCAGCAATCTCCCTAAGCACCTTAAACAAAAAATCTATATCTTCTTTGTTTCTGCGATGATTTGTAAGATTAATTCTCAGTGATGTTTTACCCCTTATCCTGGTCCCTGCGAAGAAGATTCTTCCATCTTTTTCAATTCCCCTGAGTATTTGTTCATTTACCCTGTCAAGCATTTGTTCATCTCCCAGGTACTCTCCGTTTCGTCCTGTATACCTGAAGCAGACGATGGAAAGAGGTATAGGAGCCATCAATTCGAAATCACCGGCTTTTTCAATCAGCTCCCCTGCATACTGTGCAAGTTTACAATCATTTTCAATAGCTGCTCTGAGTTTACCTGCTCCATAGCTTTTAAAGGTCATCCATACTTTAAGTGCCTTGAAATCTTTTGTAAGCTGAAGGTTATAATTCATCAGGTCATCCCTTTCATTCTCTTCACCTGTGTCGCGCAGATAGTCAGGGACGAGGCTGAATGTATCCCTGAGCAGTTTTTTGTTCTTTACAATGACGCATGATGCCTCAAAGGGGACAAAGAACCATTTGTGCGGGTTTATCAGCAGGGAATCGGCCATTTCATATCCTTCAAACAGCTTCGAGCACATTTTCGTGCCAGCTGCCGGAAGTCCGTAGGCCCCGTCCACCATGTACCACATATTATATTTCCCGGCTATTTTACCCAGTTCCTTCAGTGGGTCAACAGCGCCGTTATTGGTTGTTCCTGCTATACCAATAATGCATGCAGGTATTAGTCCTGCCTCTTTGTCTTTGATGATTGTCTCCTCAAGGACCCTGGTATCTATCCTCATATCATCGTCCACCCGTATCTTTCTAAGGTTCTTCTTTCCAAGACCAAGCATGTCCATTGCTTTGTCTATGCTTGAGTGGCCCTGTTCTGATACATAAACGCTCATGGGTGTTGCGCCGTACAGTCCTTCAACTGACACATCATCCGGGCACATTGTTTTGCGCATAACTGCAAGATTCAGAAAGTTTGCTACCGATCCTCCACTGACGAGTACACCACCGGCATCCTCCGGGTAGTTGATAAACTGGCATATCCATTTGATGACTATCTTCTCTATCTCTGAATTGGCAGGTGCACTGTGCCATTTGAGATTGTTCTGGTTGAGGCTGGCCCTTAACAGCTCTGCTACAATAGAGGCATGGTTGCCACCCCCTGTAATATAGCCGTAGTAATTGGGGCTGGGATTGAAATTGGATGTTTTAAAAACATCCTTCCTGATTATTTCGAGCAGATGCTCAGGATCTTCTCCTTCAAGGGGCATTTCTTCATCAAAAAGACTGCGTATTTCCCGTGGTGAATAGTCCCGGTAGATCTTGCTGTTCCTGAGGCCCGAAGCATACCATTCCTCAATTATTCCGGCTGACCTGATTATTAGTTTTTTCAGCAATTCAGGTGAGAAATCGAGTGAACTGTCAGTTCCCATTTTAGCTTTGTATTAAGTATCAGTTATTAGTTATTAGTTATCAGTTACATAAAAATGTTTAGTTAAAACTTACATGGATGATTATATTACACAACCGTAATTCTGCCTTTTCCTTTGCCGCTGAACTCACCGATGATGGCTGCGCCCCTTATATCCCTGTCAGCCAGTTCCTCAAGATATGCTGAGGCATCCCTTTTGTTGATAGCAATAAGCAGGCCCCCGGATGTCTGGGCGTCACACAAAAGAAGCTTCATTGTCCTGCTTTGTTCCCTGAAGAGAACATCCTTACCAACATATTCAAGGTTATTATAAGTACCTCCGGGAATAATGCCTGCGGCAGCCATGTTAAGGGCCTGGTCAATCAGGGGTACCTTATCAGCGTAAATCGTAGCATCGCATTGCGAAGCCACACTCATTTCCCTCAGGTGGCCCGTCAGACCGAATCCCGTTACGTCGGTGCACGCATGAACATCATGGTGCTGCATCAGTTCAGATGGTATTTTATTCAGTCCTGCCATTAAAGTGATCAACAGTTGCTCCGTTTCAGGGCTTAGTAGTCCTCTTTTCATTGCCGTGGTAAGAATGCCTGTGCCTATGGGCTTGGTAAGGATCAGTTTATCTCCAGGCAGGGCTCCTTTGTTTTTTATTATTCTGCCAGGGTGAACCATGCCCGTAACAACAAGGCCATACTTTGGTTCAGTATCTTCTATGGTATGGCCCCCCAGTATGCCTATTCCTGCTTCGCCGGCCTTGTCTGCAGCTCCTTTCAGTATTTGCTCAAGTATGTGCAGTGGGAGGGTATCTTCCGGAAAGGCTGCTATATTGAGTGCAAACAGGGGTTTTGCTCCCATGGCATAGATATCGCTAAGGGCATTGGCTGCAGCTATTGCCCCGAAAGAGTAGGGGTCGTCCACCACGGGAGTGAAGAAATCCAGTGTCTGCACAATAGCCTGGTCGTCATTGATCCTGTACACGCTTGCATCATCCGATGTTTCAGTTCCTACAAGGACATTGGGATCATGAAAAAGGGGTATTGTGCCCAGGATTTGCTCCAGGTTCTGTGGCTGTATCTTACAGGCGCAGCCCAAACCATGTGTATAATGTGTGAGCTTGATAAGGCCGGTTTTTTCGCTTGTCTTATCCATTGACCTGCTTCTCCCTCGCATAAGTGCATTGACATTGTCTATTATTTCCCCGGAGGCTCTTTTAATATCATCCATGCTTGTTTCCCTGCCTGTTGATAACCTGATGGTTCCCATGGCATATTCAAGAGGCACCATCATTGCCCTGAGCACCTCCGACACATCTATGCTCTCTGCATGGCATGCTGCTCCGGCTGATGCTGCAACATTTTCAAGCCGTGATATAAGTGTGTTTGCTTCCACACCGGGAAATGATACACTCAGCGTGTTTGGCAATCTTTCGTCCGGGTGGCCATTTATCCTGGTGTCGGGTAGCGATCCTGCCAGGAGTTCCTGCAGGTAATCCCTTGTCTTCCTGTATATGCCCTGGTATTTTACGAGATTGACTGAAGCAAGTTCACATGCTTTACCCAATCCGACTATCTCAAGCACATTCTCTGTTCCGGCCCTCATGTTTTGCTCATGGTCAGCACCATGCATCAGCTTCTCAAGCTCAAGGCCACTTCGAATATACAATGCACCTATACCCTTTGGAGCGTATATCTTATGGCCCGCTATGCTCAAAAGGTCAACACCCATCTCCCTGACATCTGTTTTTATTTTGCCCACTGATTGGGCAGCATCAGTATGGAAAAAAATATTGTTTGCCCTGGCTATAGCTGCTATCTTTTCTATCGGCTGGATGGTGCCCACTTCGTTGTTGGCATGCATTATGGATATCAGTATGGTACTGTGCCTTATTGCATCCTCAAGCGATCCGGGATCAACCCGTCCATATTCATCCACGGGAAGGTAGCTTAGCTCAAAGCCTGATTTTTCGAGGTACCTGCAGACTTCGTGCACGGCAGGGTGTTCGACGGATGAGGTAATAATGTGATTGCCCCTGTCGCGGTACCTGAAGGCTATACCCTTTATTGCATAGTTGTTTGACTCTGTGCCTCCGCTGGTGAAGATAATCTCCGAAGGTTCACAATTGATTAGACCGGCTACCTGGCTCCGCGCCTTTTCTATGGCCGTCCGCGTTTTAAGCCCGTATGAATGAAGACTTGATGGATTGCCGAAATATTCCGAAATATAGGGCATCATCTCCTCTGCCACTTCAGGAGCAACAGGTGTGGTGGCATTATAATCCAGGTAAATAGCTTTCATATCCTTCTTTGAGACTCCCAAATTACTTTATAAATATTCCATATACAAAGATAACAGCATCGAAAAGACAGCTGTATATTTTATTGGTTAATGGTCACATGCATGCTGCTATTCGGATACTGTTGGTATTAAGCTCAGCCTCACTGTGCTGCTTATCGGTAAAGTGTAAGCGGTCCTGTCAATCCCATTGAAACAAGAGGCTGATTCTTCCTGTCAAGATTGGTCCAGTACTGTGCTGTGGGATTATCCTGTAAAGATTTCATATAGTTACCCATAAGGGTGATAACCCTGATCTCCAAATCGTTATCACCTTTCCGGACAAGATCACTTACCTCATATATATGATCGCCGTACCATTTCAGTCCGGCCATCTTCCCGTTAACATACAGCTCCGAGATATCATGTACATTACCAAGATTTATCCAGTCAGGTAAAGGATCCTTAAGTATTATGGTTTTCCTGTATATGATAGTACCTGAAAAATCACTGTATGCTGGCAAATCTTTGAGATCCTGGAGGATTTCAAGCTGCAGTGCTTTTGTTTTTTCTCCCCGGCAATGAATAAACTCAAGGTCCCAGGGTCCCTCTGCACTGATGCTTTCGCTTCCCTCTGCGGGTATATCCCTCCATTTTCTTCCTGACTTAAGCTTATCAAAAACGAAAATCCGTGATTCAGCCGGTCCCAGGCTTAAGCTGTAATAGCCCGTGTTATCCGCATCTATCCTGTAGCGCTCACCGCTCTCAGGATCCCATATCCATCCATATTTTCCCGCCGTAATTTCTTCAGAGAATTTTACTCCTGTATCCTGTCTCTTTGTGATACTGGAATTTGAAAGGAAGATTATCTCCCTGCCATCATCAGTCCTGTAGCGTGTTTGCATAAGGAAAGGGTCGTATTTCTCAATCTCCATATAGCGCGGGATAAGCTTTTTTTCCAGCAGCTGTGCCATCCACTCGAGGTATGTGTTCTCTTCAGGCTTTGGTATAAGCATAAAGCTGTCATCGTATCCCCTGAGCCTGGAAACAAGGTCCTTCACCTTCCTGTCATTTTCCCTGTAATTAACATAGCCCGGTGACTTCTCCGGGAATTTTTCAATGCATATTACTTTTCCCCCGCCGGAAACGAATTCAAGTATTCTTTCCAGTGTCCCGGGATTGATACCCGATACTTCCGCCAGTATCAGCAGGCCGTATTTTTTTGGGCCATAGCATATACAGCCTTCTTTTATGATTGCCCGCTTGATTATGATCTCAGTGATATAGTCAGCAGCGCCGCCATTCTTGTTTATTGATTCCCATATCAGCGATGTATATGGCACATTCAGCCGTTCCGGGAAGGGGTCGGTCTGCACTCCCAGCTCACCCCAGAGATCATAATTGGCAGGCATTATTGCTATGTCGGTATACATATCTGCATTTTGCAGTAAGGCAGATATTCTTGCCTTATAAGCGTTGAGGTATTTGAAGTAAGGCCACCAGTTATTATTCTCATTATAGTATGAACCGTACTGTATCCATCCCGGGTAAGGTGCTCCAGGTGGTGAATAATTAAAACCGTGCCATACAGAATGTGTTATACCCGACATTATACTCTGGTCTGAACCTGTTTTAAGTAATTCAAGGGAAGTGTTGAATACCTTGTAGGTGTTGGTCATCTCCTCGCAGCTCACTATTCTTTTCCCTTCCAGATGGGCAGCCGAAGATATATACTTGTTTATCATGGTATATGCCCTTCCGCGGCGGTAATCATCATCGGGCATCTCTTCGCCCACTTTGTGCTTCAACCAGTTGGTTGTCCATGATTCACCTTCAGGGATATCATAGCCCAGGCTGCTTTCAAGTGGGAAAAACCCACGGCCATATGATTGTGCACGTGCCAGGACCCCGTTATCCCTGCACCATTCGAGATAGGTTGTGTTGAAGCGTTCATTAAGCAGTTCTGCCTTTGTTAATTCAAAATCGAAGCGAACACGTTTCACTTCCTCTTCGAATTCAGCGCTCTTTGTTGCACCGTAATTGAAATCCACAACGCCACCAAGCCGTCCCACCCTGAACATTATATAAGGAAGCCAGGGCATTATATCATAGCCCCTTTTTTCCATGAATGCTTCAGGAAAGTCATCTGTCCAGTTACAGCCCTCCAGTTCCATCGAATCAGTGAAAAATGCCCTGAGGTGTTTTGAGAGGGGACCAGTTTGTTTCTGTATGCTGTCGGACATGTTGTCGAGATACTTCCTCACAGCCTTCCTGTCCATATGGTTGAGGATGGGGCCGGCTGCCCCGGGTGCACCGTTGATCACCGATGCAAAAGAACTGACACGAACCAGGGCGTAGAGGTAATGCCTGCCTTCAGGTATTTTGAAGGTAATAAGTTCATCATTAATCCTGTCATTTAAATCTGTTGCTTCATCGGGACTGTTAAGGGGGTCGGGGACCAGATTCAGCGAGATAAGATCAAAGGTGCGGCCGGGATAGGGGACCGTCACACCCGGATCAGCTCCCTTGAATATGGTGAAACGGGAAATCTCATAATCTGCAGGCCCCTCAAGTTCAATAGCATTGAGCAGCATTACCTGTGCCCTTTCACCGGGGCTGAGTGTTTCCGATCCAAAAGGCCACCCAGAGCCTACGATCAGGTCGCAGGTCATCCCCTGGCTACTGGCTTCATCAAAGCTCACCTGGAGCATTTCTATCCATTCCCTGCTCAGCCATCTCAATGATGGTATGCCCATGTCTTCGCCATCCTGCCTTGACGGGAATTCAATGGGATTGATCTCCACACCTCCTATACCGGCTGCTTTAAGCAAACGCAGTTCACGGATCAGCTCATCTTCTTTAATCTTATTACCGTTCCACCACCATCTTACAAAGGGGTGAAACTGCAGGTCCGGATCCTTAAAAACACTAAACAGGTCCCTTTCTTCTTTCTTCCCCGGAGAAATGTATCCGGCAGCCAGCGAAGGAAGAGCCGGTGATAATAGCCCACCTCCCGTCACAAGCATTGAATTGATAAGGAAAGTCCTCCGCTTCATCATTTATTACCTGATCTGTATGCCTGATGACCTGTACCGGAATACCGCTTCTTTCTCATCTCCGGGCTCTTCCACCTTAAGGTCCTTAAAATGGGCCTTATGTACATTATCAAGGACTATTGCTGTACGGTAGTCTTCTTCCCTGCACTTCAGTGTAACATTCTCGAATTCAATATTCTCGGCATGCCTTATATAAAAGCCCCAGGCCGGCAGTTCCTTGAACATCGAAAATTCAGGGTATTTGTCGGCCAGTTCAGGAACCTTATCCAGTTCATCAAGTCCCACCCTGGCATAGAAAGGATCTCCTCCGCCGGGCATTACTATTTCAATATTCTTCAGTTTGACATTTTTAATCGGAACATCGGGCATGCCCACTATGGAAGAGGGTGAAATGTTACGTGGATTTTCTTCTACGGGACCTTCATAGTTGTATCCTGCATCTGGTTTGGTGGCAGGTACCTCGGCATAGAGATTCGAGATAGTGATATTTTCCATCCTTCCCTTGAGACCTTCACGGCGTTCGCCAATGCGAAGAAAGATGACGTTGCCGTTATTTATTGATTGCAGGCTGTCTACAATAATATTCTCAACAAAACCCCCGTCAACTGCGGCAAAGGTAATTGCCGAGCGGTAAGTATCATAAACGGTATTGTTTATTATTTTAATATTCCGGAATCCACCTCGGGATGCCGTGCCGAATTTTATGCCATTGGCACTGGTGCGAACGGTGTTGTTATATATATACACATTCTGGCATACAAAATCAGCACTGTGTGATTTCAGGCAAATACCGTCATCTGCAGCGTCGATATAACAATTTCTTACAATCACGCTGTCGCAGTCCACTATATCCACGCCATCATTATTCCAGTATGATTTACTGTCGATAAGAAGATCCTCAACAATAAGGTTGGTACACTGGTCATACTGCTGGTTCCAGCTTGCCGGATCCTTAAGCATTATACCCTGGATGTGGACGTTCTTACAGCCCTTGAAATAGATATTCTGCGGACGTATACCTTCCCTGGGCCTGTCCCACAAAAGTCCGCTGGGATCTTTGATGATCCCTTTATGTACCATTGAAAGGATATTATTGGCCACCAGGTATCCGCGGCCGTCAATAACTCCCTTACCTGTAATGCCTATATTTTCCTGGTCATGGGCAAAGATAAGAGCCATCCATGATCCTATCCGTTCATAATCGAAGGGATTGGCCGATCCAACAAGTATGGCTCCTTCTTCCAGCTGTATTGTTACATTGGATTTCATGTGAATGGTACCTGTAAGGTAGCGACCCACATAAAATACGAGCCTTCCTCCGCCATTTTCATGGATATAATCAATGGCCTTCTGTATAGAGGTGGTATTCAGGGTGGTACCATTTGACTCAATCCCGAACAGGGATGCTTTGTAATCCTGCGATTGAAGACTAAGCGGGGTGACAATAAGCAGCAGCAAAAAAATCCTGGTGAATTTCATGATAAGGGTTTTAGGGTTTGAGTCCCTAAATTAGTAAATATTTCTTATGCCTGTGTCTGTTGCCATGATATAAAGTAAACTTACACCGGCAAAAAAAAATATTGAATGAAGTCCCTGGTTCAGGAAAATTATTTTGACTGCATTTTGATATCCTCATCCAGCTCCCGGAGTTTTTCCAGTATCTGCTTGTTTGTCTGGCTGCATTTGAAGTTCATCATTATGATTTTTACCGAGACAAGCAGTACACCTGCTTCCAGGAGGAGGGCATTGGTAAAACCTTTCGTGAAAAGGGCAGCTGCAAAAAGAATAAAGGTAATTGCTATAACAGCAATATCGGCGGTGGAAAAATATTTTTTCATTCTATTCTTCTATTATTTTAGTTTATAGGCCTTTCTTAATTCCAGCTGTATTTTGCTGTCCCACAGTCGCTCCAGTATTATATCCACTTTCTGCCTGTAACTCTCAGCAAGCTTTTCCTGCCCTGTTAATTCATATAGTATGATCAATTCATTCAGTGACGGAATATGAAGATCGTTTACCTGTAGCGATATTTTTAACTGTTTGATTGCTTCTTCGTAAAATCCTGTCTCCTTAAGCTTCATTGCCTGGGAGTAGTGTTTTTCAAGGCTTTCTATATCAGAGTCAATCCTGAGATTGAGCATATTCTCCGATTTCATTGTAACAATGGAACTGGGTAATTCCCTGACCACTTTTTCAGTTACACTGCCCAGTAATAATCGCTGCAGGGCCGATTTGCCGGTTGCCCCCATGAAAAGAAGATCAATCTTTTTTTCCCTGGCATATTCCACTATTGCATCCGAAGGTTTGCCCCTGGTACTTTCAATCGTATATTTGATACCAGCCAGGTTGAATGAATCAAGGAACTTATCAAACTGCTCCTTGTTCTGTTTCTCAAGACGTGAATTTTCCTTTTCATAATCTATCCTGAGCCTGTTGGAGAAATTTTCCTGCATGGGCTCAAAGACATTGATGATGAATAGTTCAGATGAAAAAGTCCGTGCTATCTTGGTGGCATTATTCAGTGCCCTGGCAGAAGCATCTGAAAAATCAACAGGGCAGAGTATTCTTTTTGGAATATTCCTGGAGCCTTCCTTGATCAACCAGACTGGTTTCTGGGATTTGCGAATAAGTTTCTCAGCAACAATGCTAATGCTGAAATTGCCTTTCTCTGCAGGGCAACCGTCACAGGCAAGTATGAGGTTTACATCATTATCCTGGGCAACGGTAAGAATCTTATCGAACACATTCCCATACCTGATAAGTTTACGGTAACTTATATTCTTCTTTTTGAATTTAGCACCTATGGTATCAAGCTCTTTATCGACGAATTCAGAAAGCATTGATTTCACTGAACCGACCTCAGCTTCCGGTGGCAGTACATAAAGAAGCAGCACTTCGGAATTGAAGTTTAATGCAATATTCCCGGCAATTTCAACCTGCTTGTTGTAATCGCTGTTAAAATCCAGTGGTACTAATATTTTCTCAAGTAATTTCATTTTTTAAAATCTTTTATTTTACTGTAAATGAAGAAAATAAAAATTTTCTTCACTATGTAAGCGCTTCGCTCTCCCATCAACTTTTATAATCATTTCCTTTTGTGAAATTTTGATTATAAAAGTTAATGTTTGTTTCATGGCCTTGAAATCGTTTTATGATTCTGAAATTAAACTATTTTTCTCTTTCACCCAAATAATCAATAATCGCTTTTTTCCTGTATGTGAAAATCTTTATAAGTCTCTTTTTTATGAAAAGGGAATGAACAATTCTGCCCGCTATGCCAAAGGGTATCCTGTAAGATACCCTATCATACATTTCGATCCCGTTTTCAGTTTTTCTGAAATGGTGCTCATGGTGCCATATTTTATAGGGGCCCGCTCTTTGTTCATCTATAAAATATGAACCTTTCTTAATCCTGGTAATTTCCGTTACCCAGTTCGACTTTATTAAGGGCAGGATCCCTATCCTGTAACTTATAATCTGACCTTCATACATCGATCCCGGCCTGCCGGATACTATTTTGAAACCCATGAAGGAAGGGGTGATACGTGAAAGATTGGCAGGATCACTGAAAAAAGACCATGCATCATCAAGACCTGTTTCAAGAGTCTGCCAGGCTTCAAGGATATAAATACCCGGGTGATAGCTAATATTTATTTTTGCTCCCTTCATATATATTTAACAGCAAATGAGCCAAAAAGTTTTTCCGCCAGGCCCTGCTAAAGGGAGCATTTTTGAAGATACGGGGCGCGAACAGTATTTATTCTTACTTTATAGTCTTTTCAGTCTTTACGCTTCTATTCCTGATTGAATCAATTTTTGTTTTAAGCTCTTGCATATCAATCTTTTCTATTTCCTTCAGTGCTTCCCGGATATCCAATTCGAGCTCTTCCATATCAATATTTTCCATCTCCAGCAAAGCTTCCCGGATATCCAATTCGATCTCCTGCATATCAATATTTTCCATTTCCAGCATAGCCTCCCGGATATCCATTTCGATCTCCTGCATATCAATATTCTCTATTCCCTTCATTGCTTCCTGGATATCTCTTTCTATTTCTTCCATATCAAGATCCTCAAGTTCTTTCATGGCTTTTTCAACATCCCTTTCGATCTCTTCCATATCAAGATCCTCAAGTTCTTTCATGGCCTTTTCAACATCCCTTTCGATCTCTTCCATATCAAGATCCTCAAGTTCTTTCATGGCCTTTTCAATATCCCTTTCGATCTCTTCCATATCAAGATCCTCAAGTTCTTTCATGGCTTTTTCGTAATCAGCTATTGTATCATCAATAAGGTCCTGGTAAATATGATAATCTTCCTCCGGAATTATCTCCCCGTCAATTTTAAGCTCAATGAGCTGCCCTTCATTGATCCGCATGTCAACTTCTTTTTCCTTATTGTCGGCCGGATCAGTCCATGTAGTTCTTATTGTGGAAGATTCTTGTTTTCTCAGGGTATCCTGGGTAAGGATAAATGATCCTGGATATCCGCTAAGGTATTCCCCCTTGTGTGAGCTGCTGACCCTTATATTGTTTTCTTCAGGCTGCTCAGTAAAGCTGTTTGATTTTGTGCTGAACCCTGTCAGGGCTACCAGGGCTGAAAGCATAATGGTAATACCTGATATTGCAACAAGTTTCTCCTTTGACATTTTATTATTCTTTTTCATGTTTGTGATTCTTTTTATTCTGTTTATAAGATGATTGTTATTTCTTTTTATAGCTACTGCCGGGGCAGGAAGGGATAATGATATTGCCTGCATGTTAGCCAGGGCCTTTGCATAAACCACTGATTTGGTACCTGCTTCCAGGGCAATATCATCA
>JAZBOI010000028.1:0-14229 GCA_036351095.1 Bacteroidales bacterium
AGAAAGCACTGCTTGAGACTTTAGACCCCGGCGATCTGAAGAAAGCAAGGTCCGGCCTTGCCGCCCAGAGGTCCCTGAAGTTTAAGATGGCAACAATACTTTTTGCTGATATCTATGGATTTTCAAGAGTCATGAACGACACTGATCCGGCTGAACTAATGGATGAACTGGATGGCATACTGTATAATTTCGACCGGATTGCCGGCACATATAAACTTAAGAAAATCAAGACTATAGGTGATACTTACATGGTGGCAGGAGGTGTGCCCGTGAAAAATATCACCAACCCTGTAGATGTGGTTATGGCTGCCCTGCAGATGCAGGACTATATGGAGAAGCATGCAAAGAGCAGTAAGGATGAGGAAGGGCAGGTGTGGGGTGTTAAAATAGGGATACACACCGGTCCTGTTGCCGCAAGCATCAGTGGGAAGAAGAAGGTTTCCTATGACCTTAAAGGAGACACTGTTAATACGGCCAGCCGCGTGGAGGGAGTGTCAGAGAAGGGCAAAATACTCATTTCGCTCATGACCTATGAACTGGTAAAGGAATTTTTCCAGTGTGAATATTACGGTAAACTGCCGGTTAAATATAAGGGCGACCTTGATATTTACCAGGTGATTGGTCTCAGGCCCCGGTTTTCCCTTAACGGTGATGGCATTAATCCGAACGAGGCTTTTGCAATTAAGTTCGGACTGATACAATTCACAGATATCCAGGAAATAATACTTGACAGGCTGGAAAAGGAACTGCCTGATTACCTGCATTTTCATAATGTAAAACACACTGTTGATGTGGTGACGGAGGTTGAACTTATCGGGTGGGCTGAAGGATGCAGTGATGAGGAAATACTGTTGCTTAAAACAGCAGCCCTTTTTCATGATGCCGGTCATATAATTGATTATGACAACCATGAATTTCACGGGGCTGAACTGGCACGGGAGATGCTGCCGGAATTTGGTTACAGTGAAAGACAGATAAATATTATTGGTGATATTATCATGGCTACGCGACTCCCACCCAGGCCAAAAAACCTGCTTGAGGAAATAATCTGCGATGCCGACCTCGATTACCTGGGACGCAGCGATTTTGTCCCTGTATCGAACACCCTGTACGATGAGTTAAAGGCCCAGAATAAGATTGGCAGTCTGAACGACTGGAATAAACTTCAGGTAAAATTCATATCAAATCACCAGTATTTTACAAACACGGCCCGCAGCCTGAGGGAGGTGAACAAGCAGAAGCAGATCGAGCGGATAGAAAGCCTTATCACCTGATAATAAGAATCTTTGTCACTGTGCTCAGCATACCGTCCGGGCTGGTGCAGAAAACGAGGTAGACCCCTGTGGAGACCTTCTGACCATTATATGTGGTCATATCCCAGGTGGCATCTCCCCCCGTTGATTCTGTTTCATAAACAAGGTTACCGGATACATCCGTAATTTTCACGTTTGAGTTTCCTGCCAGGCCTGTAATGGTAACATTACCTGTGAAATCTTCACGCACAGGGTTTGGATATGCATACACTTTATCCATATTATCTGACCCGGTGGTGCCTGTTTCTCTTAATGTAACAATGCCCTGTGTGGTCCCGAACCACACCTCTCCCGTTTCTCCATCGGTGGCTATGGATCTTACATTGTCAGCCGGCAGGGGGCTGTTTGCGCTATTAAAATTTTTTACCAGCTCACTGTTGCTCTCCGCAATAAGAAATGCTCCCGAGTTAAGGGTTCCCATCCACTTGCGGTTGCCGCCGTCAACAGCTATGCTTGATATATATTCTGTCCCGAGCAGGTAGTCAGCAAGGCCACTGCCGTCGTTCCTTGGCACCTTTATCCTGCTGGCGTAAATATCCTGGTCAAATACACGGTCGGGATAATAATAGACAACAGGACCCTGCCTGGTACCAATCCAAATATTTCCGTCGAGGTCGAGGCAGATAGCACCCGTATTTGAAAAAAATGTGCCATCCTGGTCCTGCACCTGGAACTTTTTGTACCTGTCATCATCAAAATCAGAGGGTGTATTATTATCGTCCAGCACAAACAGTCCCCTGCCTTCAGGAAGTACAATCCATTTATGCCCGACAGGGCTTATTAATATATCTCCAATTACAGTTTCATCAATATTATAAGGTAAGGCAATCCAGTTGTCTCCTGCCAGTACTTTTATATTACTCTGTACGCCTGACTGGGTGATCCACAGGTTTTTATCCTTATCGATCGCCATACCGTAAACCCTTACAAATGCTTCACCGGGGATCATGCTTCCAAGACTGCTTTCCCCCCAGTGATTTACCATCACCTTGTTTTCATATTCAAATACACCCATTCCCCATGTAGAAACATAAGCATGAGAATTTTCGCCGGGAACAGGGGCCACCCTCATTGCATCCCAGGCATCATCCCTTTGTTCTGACCACCACTTGCGCTCATTAAAGTTAAAAAGCATGAAAGGTGTAAATGTATTATCCCAGTTTTCATCCACGCTTCCGCCTGTCACCCATACCTGCCCGCCTGAAGCGGCAATGTGGCAGGAGTTGTCTGCCCCGGGTCCGTCAGGTATGAAGCTTTCATAATCATTGCCTTCTGAAAGCCTGACCATACCCTGGTTAGCATCTGCCACAAATATGTTATCCCCTGCTGCTATAGCATTGCGGGCATCGGGTGGCTGATCACCGTATCCATTTATGCTTCTTACAATGTTGCCTCCGGCGTCGACCACATTGACAGATGATCCGGAACTTATCAATAGCCGGGCAGCACTGCTCTCAAAGGTATGGTTAATGCCAGGGGGCAGTCCCGGGAGGTAGCCAATGCCTTCTTCACCAAGGTAAAAAACCGAGTCCACACCGCTTATAATATCCCTTTTATTGTAGAAAATTTTTTCGCCAAGTGAAGCAAGACAATTGTAAGTGTTCCCGTTAGATCCTTCAATTATATCCCAGTTACCATAGAATGCAAGTCCCTCGTTGTCAAATGCTGCCCTGAACAAACCACTTGCGGTGGCAGCAAAAATACTGTCTTCATGTATACAGACGTCGAAAACTTCATTCAGGCTTCCATCAATGGAAGGTTTCCAGGTATCTTTTATCTCGTACTTTGGAAGATTTATTATTATTATTCCATGACTGGTGGCCAGGCATGCATATTCATTATAGTACCTTACACGGTTAACCTGTATACCCCCCGGCAGGAAATAATTCATAATGTCGGGGATATTTCTTAGCCTGCCATCCTCATATATATCAATATTGCCCGATGAATAGGCAATAAGCAGTACATCCTCATCCTGTGAATAACCGATTGTAGCAATACTGCAATCTGACAGCCCATTGACTTTTGAAAGCTTACGGATCTCCTGGTAGCTACTGTTAAATATTGTAATGGCATGTTCGGTAGACCCGTATATTTCCTCTTCTCCGCCAGTGACAAAAAATACTGATTGGTATGGGAAATGGTCGCTCCATGATCCGGGAGGTCCCTGTCCATATACCGGGTGTAAAAGGCCCATAAAGAGGCTTATAATGATGTACCTTGACATATATCAATAACTGCTGCCGGCTTAATATATTGTTTATAAGGCCCCCTGCAGGAAATCGCTGAGCTTTTTTATTGCGATGGCCCTGTGAGAGATCTGGTTCTTCCTTGCGGAAGGCATTTCTGCAAAAGTCAGTTTTTCATTTTCAGGAATAAAGACCGGGTCGTACCCGAAGCCCTGCCTGCCTCTTTTCTCGTTAATTATCCTGCCATTTATGATTCCTTCAAAAAGATATTCCTTCGTATTTAGGATAAGAGCAATGACCGTCCTGAACCGGGCTCTTCTGTTTTCATGTCCCTGTAATTCAGTTAGTAACTTTCTAATATTAGCATCTGAATCTTTGCCTGGGCCAGCATACCTGGCTGAATGAACCCCAGGTGCCCCATTCAAAGCCTCCGTTTCCAGCCCTGTATCATCGGCAAATACATTTTTCCCGGTAAGGCGGTAAACATACCTGGCTTTTTCCAGTGCATTCCCTTCGAGGCTTGATTCATTTTCAGGGATATCTTCTGTAATACCTGCCTCGGCCATTGTTACCAGTGTGACAGAACTATTAAGCACCGCACTGATCTCCCTGATCTTATGTTGGTTATTTGACGCAACTATAATTTTCATAATTACTGACTATAAGGCTCAAAAATAATTAAAAATGACAAAAGCTTTTTGAGTAAATTTATATATGTTACATTTGATAATACTATTCAAAGGTTTTGATCCTTTAAGCAAATTTTACTGAATTGCACAGATTCTTAATGACAATAATGATAATCCTTGCGGGTCTAATCCGCTCCCAGGGTGTATACGGCCAGGATAGTTTATTATGTGTTAAGAGGATATTACTGGACTATGATTCAATCCTGTACGACATCAACAGGGATAATGAGATCATGTCGCTTTATGTGCTTAACAATCAAAATAATAACATTCTTATTGAGTGCCGGGAAAAGGTACCCGGTACCATGTATTCCTTTTTTCTTGAAGGCAATGATGAAAAATGGAGTGTATGGTTCGACCGGCCGGTAAAGGAATATACCAATCTCAGGCCCGGATCTTACGTCCTCTATGCAAGGGATAAGTCACCTGGTGTCCCGGAAGAAAAATACAGGATAACATCTTTCAGGGTGAAGCCACCCTTCTATTTCAGCCCCTTTGCACTGTTCATATACCTTGGCATCCTGTTCCTGATAGTATATCTTATCTTCAGGAATTTTGTTTCCCGGCAAAAATCCAGGCAGGCTCACCTGGAATCTATCATACAGGAGAGAACAGAGGAGTTGATGAATGAGAAGGAAAAGACGGAGAACCTGCTTGCCAACCTCCTGCCCAAAGATACCGCGGATGAATTAATGCTGAAAGGAAAAGCCACCAAGCAGAAATATAATTTTGTGACAGTATTGTTTTCAGATATAGAGGGCTTTACTAGGATTGCAGAGGAGGTAAACCCGGAGATACTGATTGATGAGCTGGATAATTTCTTTTTCCATTTTGATTCGGTGGTTGAGAAATATAATATCGAGAAAATAAAGACAATAGGTGATGCCTATATGTGTGCGGGAGGTATACCTCATCCTAACAGGACAAATCCGATAGAAGTTGTGCTTGCAGCACTCGAGATGCAGGATTATATGGAAGGCCTGAAAGAGGAGCAAACAGCACGGGGTATAAGCTTATGGGATATAAGGATAGGGATCCATACGGGCACGGTGATAGCAGGCGTGGTGGGACAGAAAAAATTATCATATGATATATGGGGTGATACGGTAAACACAGCCAGCAGGATGGAATCATCCGGTTTGCCGGGCAGAATAAATATTTCGGGTGTGACATATGAATATGTCAAGGATTTTTTTATCTGTGAATACAGGGGTAAGATGCCGGTCAAATATAAGGGCGACCTGGATATGTATTTTGTGAAGGGTATCAGGCCCGAGTTAAGGGCTAAAGGCAGGATTGAGCCAAACAGTGTGTTTATTAACAGGCTGCTGACGATAGGGGTACAGGATCTTGAGGATTATTATTTTGCATGGTATGCTGAAAATGTTCCTGACGAATTTGTTTTCCACACCACTAAATTTGTAAGGAACATTTGTACGCAGACAGAGTTGATTGCCAGGGCTGAAAAACTTGACGAGGAAAAAATTCTCTGGCTCAGGCTTGCGGCTGTTTTTGTTATGTCGGGTCTTCTGAGCGATTATATAAATCCTGTTGAGCAATCAATAAGCAAGCTGCGTGAACTGTCTCCTGAATTTGGATTCAGTGATAAATATATTGAACATGCTGAATCAATAATAAGAGGAGTATATTCAATGGATACAGGGACAAAGGAAGTGCAGGTACTGCTTGACGCCATTCATGATTATTGCGGGCATGTGGATTACCCCCTTGTAGCGGAAAAACTTTTTGAGGAAGAGAGCACAATGAAAGATCTTAAGGATGAAGGGAAGTGGTTTGCCGCAGAGATTGAAAGGATAAAGGGGCATGAGTTCCATACAGCCACGGCCAGGCTCCTGAGGTCATATACAGGTGAGCAGCAGGCTGAAAACCTGAAGAAGCATATTAAACATATTAAATAACACTTTTGTACTCACCTTTTAAAAAAGTAAATTTGGGCTTTTATTAATAAAATTTCGTACTCAATGGAAAATATAAACTGGAAAGATCTGTCGTTTGGTTATATTAAGACAGATTATAATGTACGCAGCTATTATAAGGACGGCAAATGGAGTGAGCCGGAAGTTACGGATTCAGAGTACCTCAATATTCATATAGCGGCCACTGCCCTGCATTACGGTCAGGAAGCCTTTGAGGGCATGAAGGCATACAGGGGAAAAGACAATAAGATAAGGTTGTTCCGCTGGAGGGAAAACGCAAAAAGAATGATCAACTCGGCCAGGGGGATTATTATGGCCGAAGTACCCGAAGAACTGTTTGGGGAAATGATCTTCAAGGCCGTAAAGATGAATGAGAAATACGTTCCACCCTATGGCTCAGGAGCAGCACTGTATATCAGGCCACTGTTGTTTGGTAGTGGTCCTGAAGTGGGTGTCAGGCCATCAGCCGAATATACCTTCATGGTATTTGTGACCCCGGTGGGACCTTACTTCAAAGGAGGTGTTAAGCCTGTTAATATGATGATATGCCGGGAAGTAGACCGTGCTGCGCCGCTGGGTACAGGTATTTATAAAGTGGGTGGTAATTATGCTGCCAGCCTCAGGGCAATTGTAAAAGCCAGGGATCTGGGCTATGCCAATGTGATTTTCCTGGATGCCAAAGAGAAAAAATATATTGATGAATGCGGCCCAGCCAATTTCTTTGCAATTAAAGGCAATACCTATGTAACTCCCAAATCAGATTCAATACTGCCTTCAATAACAAACAAGAGCCTGGTTGAACTGGCAGAGAGTATCGGGATGAAGGTTGAAAGACGGAAGGTGCCTATCACTGAACTTCCTGAATTTGATGAGGCAGGTGCATGCGGAACAGCAGCCGTAATAAGCCCTATAGGAAAGATATTTGACCCGGAAACAAACAAGGTGCTTGAATATTGCAAAGACGGTGAGCCGGGGAAGATTCAGATGAAATTATATGATATGCTCACGGGTATACAAAAAGGAGATATACCCGATACTTTTAACTGGATAACTGTTTTGGATTAATTGTATCTTTGCAGGCAAATCATGAATGGTGGTTAAATATCAGGAAGATATATCCAAAGGCAGGCTGAGAAGCTCCTATCTGACACAGATAGTGAGCATCTCTCTCGTTTTATTCCTGCTGGGGCTGCTGGGTTTTGTGCTTATAAATGCACGGGCACTGTCTGACTACTTCCGTGAAAGCCTCAGCTTTTCGGTCATGCTCGATGAGGATGCCAAGGAAGCTGATATACGTATGCTGCAGAAAGACCTCGATGCCAAGCATTTTGTCAAGAGCACTGAATATATATCAAAGGAACAGGCAGCGGAGAACCTGAAGGAAGACCTTGGAGAAGATTTCCTGACATTTATGGGCTATAATCCTTTGCTTCCTTCGATTGATGTGTACCTGCTTGCTGACTACACACACCCTGACAGCGTACTCAACATCGAAAGCTACCTTATGGAATATGATGTTGTTAATGAAGTCTATTTCCAGGAATCATTTCTGCACCTAATAAATGAGAATGTTAAAAAGATAAGTGCTTTCCTGCTAATATTCAGCGGTTTGCTTTTATTTATTTCACTCACCATAATTAATAACACCATAAGGTTATCAGTCTATTCAAAACGTTTTATCATACGCACCATGCAACTTGTGGGTGCCACAAGGTCTTTTATAAGAAGGCCTTTCCTCCTACGCAGCATCGTTCACGGGATAATAGCAGCTCTACTGTCAGTTGTTTTGCTGATGGCAATATTATTTTTTGTTGAAAAGGAGTTTTATTTATTATTTTCACTTCAGGATATCGGGTTAATTATATTTTTGTTTGGGGGTATTGTTCTTATTGGAATTCTGATTAACCTGGTATCGACATTTTTCTCAGTTACCAAGTACCTGGGGATTTCGGAAGATAAACTTTATTATTAATATGGTAGCGAAAAAAACAAACAAGGAAGAAAACGGTTTTGCCCTGGGAAAGGAGAATTTCAGGCTTTTGGCCATAGGCTTCGGTATAATAGTGGTCGGATTCCTTCTTATGCTCGGAGGTAAAAGTGAAGATCCTAATGAATTTTCTGATGCAATTTTCAGCTTCAGGCGCATTACGCTGGCTCCTCTGGTTGTGCTCGCGGGCTTCGTTTTTGAGATATGGGCGATAATGAAGAAGCCGCGCTCCGGGGAGTAGCATCACTAAGCACAAGAAATTATGACTTTTTTGGAAGCAATAATCCTGGGTATTATCCAGGGATTAACAGAATTTCTGCCCGTAAGCTCCAGCGGTCATCTTGAAATCGGGAAACACCTTTTCGGTATAGATGCAATATCAAGCTTCAGCTTTTCAGTTGCAGTCCACGGTGCAACAGTGCTTAGTACACTGGTCGTTTTCCGGCAGGAGGTGCTGAAGCTCATAAAAGGAACATTGCAGTTCAGGATGAACAGTGAGACACATTACGTTTTAAAAATACTTGTTTCAATGATACCGGTGGCTGTTACCGGATTGTTTTTTGAAAAGGAGATAGAGTCCTTTTTCGAAGGGAATATAGTGTTCGTAGGTTTTATGCTCATAGTGACGGCAGCCCTGCTGATAGGGTCACACTTCATGAAAGACAGGAGAAGGGAAATAAGTTATTTTCATGCCTTCATTATTGGTATTGCCCAAGCCCTTGCCGTGTTGCCCGGTATCTCCCGTTCGGGGGCAACCATCTCAGCGGGACTGATGCTCGGCAATAAAAAGGAGAACCTGGCTCGTTTTTCCTTCCTCATGGTTTTAATACCGGTGATAGAGGCAAACCTGCTGAAATTATTTGAGGGCGATTTCTCTGCAGCAAATTCAGTAGGTCCCGCTGCTTTGATTGCCGGCTTTGTGGCTGCGTTCCTTACAGGATACATGGCATGCAGGTGGATGGTTAACCTGGTTAAAAGAGGAAAATTATACTGGTTCGGGATATATTGTATACTGGCAGGCTTAACCGCAATAATTATTGGATAGGGTGATGATAAACAAACAAACTGACTTCCTGGAAGGACAGTTGCTTTTGTTTGATAAGCCACTGTACTGGACTTCTTTTGACCTTGTAAAAAAAGTAAAAAATATAATCAGGAATACATACGGGTATAAAAAGATTAAGGTAGGACACGCAGGTACTCTTGATCCCCTTGCCAGCGGACTGATGATTATATGTACAGGAAAGTACACCAGGAGAATAGGTGAGCTGCAGGACAGGAATAAGGAATATATCGCTACCTTGCACCTTGGTGAAACCACACCTTCCTTTGACCTTGAGACAGAGGTTGACGCAAGGTTTGAAACGGGTCATATAAAGAGGGAACTTATCGGGCAGGCACTGGAGCATTTCCTTGGTGAATACCAGCAGGTGCCGCCTGTCTTTTCAGCAAAGAATATTAATGGCCGGAGAGCTTATGACTATGCCCGTAAAGGCATTGATGTTAAGATGGAAGCACGCAGGGTATTTTTTCATGAGCTGGAACTTCTGGATTTTGACCTTCCTCTGGTAAAGATCAGGATATTATGTAGTAAGGGTACATATATCAGGTCTTTTGCCCGTGATTTTGGAAGCTACCTTGGCAGCGGGGCTTATCTTTCGGAGCTTAAACGTACAGCAATAGGGGAATACAAACTTGAAGATGCTGTACAAATAATTGAATTTGAGCAACATATGAATTCGGTCAGGAATAGCTGACCGCATGCAAAAAATATTTTATATAAAAACATGTTCATTTTGAAACAATAATGATTTTCGCACGTATAAGGGTGGATATTTTAAGAAACACATATAATAAATAATTAATGAAGTTATCTCAATTTAAGTACAGATTACCACAGGAACTGATAGCATTATACCCTTCTAAGAACAGGGATGAATCCAGGCTGATGGTTGTTGACAGGAAAACAGGTAAGATAGAGCACAGGGTATTCAAGGAGATTATTGAGTATTTCAGGGAGAATGACCTGCTGGTTTTCAATAATACGAAGGTATTCCCGGCACGTCTTTTTGGCAACAAGGAGAAAACAGGAGCGGAGATCGAGGTTTTTCTCCTGCGTGAATTGAACCGTGAGCAACGTTTATGGGATGTTCTTGTTGACCCGGCCAGGAAAATAAGAATTGGCAACAAGCTGTATTTTGGAGAGGATGATATGCTGGTAGCCGAGGTAATTGATAACACTACTTCTAGGGGAAGAACTTTGAGATTTCTTTATGACGGCTCTTATGAAGAATTCAAGAACACACTTTACAGCCTGGGAGAGACACCGCTTCCCAAGTTCATTGAGCGCCCTGTAGAGCCTGAAGATAACGAGCGTTATCAGACGATTTTTGCAAAGCATGAAGGAGCGGTAGCTGCTCCGACTGCAGGCCTGCATTTCAGCCGTGAACTGTTGAAGCGATTTGAGATACTGGGCGTGAATTTCAGTGAGATAACCCTTCATGTAGGTCTTGGTAATTTCAGAAGCGTGGATGTGGAAGATCTTACAAAGCACAAGATGGATTCAGAGAGGATACTTATTTCCGATGAAGCGGCTGATCAGGTCAATGCCACCAAAAAGAGAAGGAATAATGTTTGTGCTGTCGGGACAACGGTTGTCAGGACACTTGAAAGCTCTGTTTCGACAGATGGAAATGTTAAACCCTTTGACGGGTGGACAAATAAATTTATCTTTCCTCCCTATGAGTTCAGTGTTCCGGACATGATGGTAAGCAATTTCCACCTGCCTTATTCAACACTACTTATGATGGTAGCTGCTTTTGGAGGATATCACCTTGTGTTTGAAGCTTATGAAGAAGCAGTTAAGGAGAAATACCGTTTCGGAACCTATGGTGATGCCATGATGATTATCTAGCCAGGGACAGCAGGCAATAGGTACAATTGTTGATAACATTCCACTTTATTAAACAAGGGGCCCTTCAGAGGGCCCTCTTTCCACAGATAATTTGATTTATCTTTAGTGGCATGGAAAAGAAGATCCATGTGCAACCTAAAAGTCAGATTTTTAGTCATAATATACAGATTTAATGGTGTTCATACAACAAAGTGTATGAAGCTACGTATAAAACTTAATTAGTTTCGACTGCGGTAGTGCCGGAAGTCGGGCAGATATTTTATTTATAGCAATAAAGGATTGACTGGTCTAACCAAATATAACCTGCCTCGAAAAACCACTCCTGGGAATACATGTCTTATTATTAGGTATGTATTTGTTTCATTGATCTTTTTTTGTTTGTCAGTAGCATTAGCAGGTCAGTCTGAGGGGGATTACAGGTCAGTGGATAATGGAAATTGGACCAACCTGGCAACCTGGGAATATTATAACGGAAGCACCTGGATTAACGCTAATCCTTCACACGGCTATCCGGGAGAGGATAGGATATCTGGTAATGTTTCTGTTAACAATGCTATTAATCTTAATGTGAGTCCCGCATTTAACATCGGAAGTCTGACAATAAATTCTACGGGCACACTTGAACTTGGAATATATAATTTTACTGTTTTAGGGAATTTAATAATTGACGGTGAACTTAGTGATGGTAATGGTAGCGGGGTAGTACGATTTCTGGATGATATTAGTATTTCTAACTCTGGTGAATGGTCTGCAGATGTGGTACCAAGCAGCAACCTGCAAATTTATGGTGATATTGATAATAATAGTAATAATGTAAACCTTGAAAGATTAAGGATATATGATGATATAACCATTAGCGGTTCCGGCATATTTACGGTGGATGATTACCTGGAATTTCAATCCTCTTATACTTTAAGGAACCAATCTACTGTCGTTGCCGGATATAGGATAAATCAGAATAATACTTCAGGTGCCACATGGATAAATGATGTGGGATCAAATTTATTTTATTATGATGGCGGTCTTGAACTGATGAATACCAATGGAACCCTGGTTGCCAGTGCTCCCGGTAATACAGTTTATTATTCAGGAACAGCCCCACAGGATATTGTAGTTCCTTCAGGTTCTCAATACGCCAACCTAACACTGAATGGTACGTCAGCCAAAACATTGCTTGGAGATATTATTATCAGTGAAGATTTAACGATAGAAGCAGCTAATGTTTTGGATGTTTCCATATCGGACTATGATATAACGATTGCGGGTGACTGGATAAATAACAATGTTGTTGACGGGTTCTCAGAGGGATCAGGTACCGTAACATTTAACGGGTCAGTAGGACAGGCCATTAATAAAACCGCCGGGGAGACATTCTATAACCTTGTAATAAATAAGGCTTCAGGTGATCTGACTATAAACGGTGATTTGACCGTGACTAATACACTCACGATGTCATCGGGTGATGTTATCACAGGTACCGAAACCCTGATTTTATCAGATGATTCTCCTGCTTCACTAATCCATACCAGTGGTACGGTGGTGGGGAGCATGCAAAGGGCACTGTCGGCTACTTCAGCTGATTACCTTTTCCCCATAGGAACAGCAATCAGCTTCAGGCCGGCTGTTTTCAATTTTGCCACACTTTCATCCTCAGTAGATATAACAGCAGAGTTTGATGATTCAGCACCTGGAGTGCTGACACCTTACGCTGACGGTGGAGTATCTGTAGAGCAAATTGCGACTGATGGCTTCTGGCGTTTCAGGAGTAGTTCGGTGCCCACATGTGATTATTCACTGGAACTTACAGGTAACGGTTTTACCAGCTTTACACTTGATGCTGATAGCAGAATGACGGGCAGGACTGCTGCAAGCAGTAGCTGGCAGGGCTTCGGTTCTCATGGGTCGGTTTCCGCCCCTACCATTACGCGTACCGGACTGGATGTGATGAACACCACTTCTTTCGATTTTGGTTTTGGTTGGGGTTGTATGTTGGCCGATGCGGGAGATGATCAGGATATTTGTGGTGTACTAACAACGTCGCTTGAGGGAAACACACCTAATAACGGAACGGGCGAGTGGACGATAGTCAGCAGTCCTACAGGCAGTACAGTTACCATTGATGATGAAACTGATCCCACAAGTGGTATAGAGGTAGATCAGTATGGTTTATATGAATTAAGGTGGACCCTTACAAAAATTACCGGCGGAGGCTGCACAAGCAGCGATGAAGTGTTACTGGGTTTTACCGAATCGGCAGCGGCCGGATCAGACCAGGCCCTTTGTGGTGTGCTTACCACTACACTTTCGGGCAACACCCCGAGTCATGGCAGCGGACTGTGGACAGTTGTCAGCAGCCCCACAGGCAGTACAGTTACCATTGATGATGATACCGATCCCACAAGTGGTATAGAGGTAGACCAGTATGGTTTATATGAATTAAGGTGGACCCTCACTAATCCAACCGGTGGAGGCTGCACAAGCAGCGATGAAGTGTTACTGGGCTTTACCGAATCAGCAGCTGCAGGATCAGACCAGTCACTCTGCGGTGTACTCACGACGACTCTTTCAGGCAACACGCCGAGTCATGGCAGCGGACTGTGGACAGTTGTCAGCAGCCCCACAGGCAGTACAGTTACCATTGATGATGATACCGATCCCACAAGTGGCATAGAGGTTGACCAGTATGGTCTATATGAGTTAAGGTGGACCCTCACTAATCCCACCGGCGGAGGCTGCACAAGCAGCGATGAAGTAGAAATATGGTTTGAATCTATTCCTGTAATAACAGCTCAGAATGATACAATTTGTAACGGGGTGGATACATATATTTTACCGACTTCTGTAACTAATCCAAGATTTGGTATTAGGTATATTTGGACCGTAGAGGATCTTACTGGATTTATTACTGGAGAATTTAATTCTACTGGAAATGGAAATGATATAAATGATCCTCTAGAGCAGACTTTAAATAATAGTGATATAGATTCTCAAAAAGTCACGTATACAATTACTCCCTACACTATTTTTGAAGATAATAGTCTGCATTGTCCCGGAACATCTATCACTGTAGATGTCTGGGTAGAGCCCACTCCGACGGTTTACTTTGTACCAGCCCAGGACACTATCTGCGACAATGATATAACTGATATAGAGCTCAGGAGCAATAACCATCCTACTAATCCTATCCGCTTCGACTATAC
>JAZBOI010000029.1:0-11592 GCA_036351095.1 Bacteroidales bacterium
CGTATGGCTGAAGACCGGCATCGTTACATGGAAGCTTTCCTGCAACAGTTCTACAGTGAGTGGGGAGACAATTGAGCGGGAAACGGGTTTGTTCATCATTTATAAACATACTCCGTCTCTCCGTTTACTTTTGTCGGATAACCTTTGCTGTTATATTCGTATGTGTTGTTTGTTATCTGGACTTTCTGAGTCCACTGGTCAACTTCAAAATAAATTGTATACGTCTCCTTCGTAATGTTGTTAGGGTTGGTATATTTACCTGGAGACATTAAACGTTTAAATGCCAGAAAAGGATTATGCATATCATCAAATTCATATTCAGTAGTCGTCCATAATTCAGCAATTCCACCTGAAGAAACATAGTACTTCGATTCTTTGGTCACATTACCATTTTCATCATATTCATATTCAATGAAAAATGACATAACATCCTGCCAATACATCGTTTGCCTGCTAATTCTATTATTCTCAAAGGTAAATTCTGAATACTCTGAATCGGTGACTGAAGGTCGGGTATAAGTTTTTCTGGCTAAAAGTCCATCACTGTTATAATCAAATGACTGTGTAAGGCTTTTTGCTGAATTATCAGGATTAACCCATTCCGTCCTGTTCATGGATGCCTGGACTACACGGCTGTTACTGCTAAACATTCCAGGGTCTACATAAAACTCAGAAGTCGATAAAAGGTTATTATCGCTGTAGTTGTGTTTTGTGTAATGGAATTTGCTTTTTTCTTCATTAAGCAGATTTGCATCATTATACGTATACTCATAATACGATACACCATCAATTAAAACTTTACTTATCAATGGAATATCTGCATTCTCAACTATCAATTGCTCAACTTTTTCGCAGGAAGATAGAATGGTAATACAGAATAACATCAATGCTATCTTTTTCATGATTTTAAGGTTAGTGTAAATATGTTTACATCAAAAATCAAGCCGTTTGATACCAAAGCTCGCACAATTTCTCATATTAATCAATTAAATGCAAATATTATTTTAAAGCTTGATTATGATTCATATAGCATGCTCAGTAATCATATATAAATAATCTTCAGGGAGAGTGGGCAGGTGTATGGTTATGACACACCCACCTGTTTTTTTTGTGCGTATGCTACATTAATAATCACTAAAATAAACAAGTAGAGGTAATTCCCTGTGGGTGAAGTATTAAGAATCGTTAATGGGTTTAAAAAATCGGACTTGTAGTGCAATATTTGGTGCAAATAAAATCAGGGGCTTGCCCCGTTTTAAGGCTAAGCCCCTGATAATCACCGAG
The DNA here is from genome assembly GCA_036351095.1 of Bacteroidales bacterium. Classification (GTDB taxonomy): domain Bacteria; phylum Bacteroidota; class Bacteroidia; order Bacteroidales; family VadinHA17; genus UBA9300. The sequence continues at coordinate 1,285 of JAZBOI010000029.1, forward strand.
CGGGAAACGGGATTCGAACCCGCGACCCTCAGCTTGGGAAGCTGATGCTCTACCCCTGAGCTACTCCCGCAATGAGTCCCCAAATTTATAAATAAAATTCACAGCGGTAATAATTACCATTCCGCCGGCCACTCTCCTATCCCGTCCTTGAAAAACTGGAGGTGCTCATAATGGGGCTTAGCCTTATTCTCAATGGCCAGCAGCTCATCGGCTGAGAGCTGTTTGAATTCACGTGCTATCTGTATATTCTCCTCAAGTTCAGCTATCTCGTCTATTCCAACCACAATGGTGCTGACCGGTAAGGACATAACATAGTCCATGGCTTCTTTCATTGAAATTATACCGCCATGGTCAAATATCCTGTCCCTTGCAGGTATCTTCATGCCCACTATACCCATTCCCTTTTCAACAGCAACAGGAAGGAAATTTTCTATCATCGAGTTGTAATACTTGTCAGCTGCGTTTATTGCAACAAGCACGTTATCAAAATCGTACCTTTCGGCCATCATCCTGAGTATTTCGGGGTCTTCATGACCGGTGAAACCGATATTTTTGACCATACCCTCTTCTCTTGCCTTTTCCATTGCTTTAACTACACCGTCATCAGCAAAATATGAATCCAGCCTGTCCTTTTCAGCAGCTCTTAAATTATGGACCTGCCACAGGTTAAGGTGATCGGTCTGCAGGTTCTTCAGACTTTGCTCAAGCAGGCGCATTGACCCGTCGTATGAACGGTCATGTGTTTTGGATGCCAGGAAAACTTCATTTCTCCTTGTTTTCATAACCTGACCTACATTGCGTTCACTTGTGCCCATGGCTTCCTGGCGCGATATTGTCGCTGTAGAACGACCATAAGCTGCAGCGGTATCAATATAGTTTATTCCAAGGTCTATGGCTTTGTTGACAATTTCAACTGCAAGCTCTTCTTTTCCTGGTGTTTCAACCGTAGCCTGGGCGCCCAGACTGTAAATGCCAACCATATGCCCGGTCTTACCCAGCGGCCTCAGTGGCATAAGTGAAGTTCTCTCAGCTGTTTTACAGCCCGACAATAATTGAACCGGGCCGGCAACAGTGGCAAGTGCAGCAGCTGCAGCCATTTTCTTCAGAAAGAGCCTTCGTGAATGTTGATTCTCGTAAGTCATCATCTATTTTTTTTTGTTTCCCTAAATATAGGAAATTAAAATAATACTGTGTTACCAGGATTATAACAAGTTTATGTGAACTATGTTCATGAGTGCCCTCAGGGCTTATGGAGGGAATCCGGAAATTTACTTCCTGTTGCCTTTTCAATATTTGCTATCCTTTTCAGCAGGGGTGGATGAGAATAGTGAACAAATACATACGCAGGGTGAGGATTCAGGTTAGTGAGATTCTTTACCGAGAGCTTTTTAAGGGCAGAGATAAGCGATTTACCCCGGTATGTTGCATCTGCAAAGCTGTCAGCCTGGTATTCATGTTTCCTGGAAAGATAATTCATATATAAGCTTATCAACCTTGAAACAGGGCTGTAAATCAGGATAAAAGCCAGTGCACTTATATGAAACGATGGTATTTCCGCACCCATTGCCCTTGTAAGGCTTTCATTACCGGCCAGTATGGAGAAGATATACAGCATGATACCCGTCTGCAATATCCCGTAAAGCATCATGGTAAGTGAATGTTTCTTTTTATAATGTCCAATCTCGTGTGCAAGAACAGCGGTTATTTCTTCTACACTAAGGTCATTGATCAGGGTGTCAAAAAGCACGATGCGTTTTTTTGGCCCCAGGCCCGCAAAATATGCATTTGCCTTGGTACTCCTTTTTGATCCGTCAATAGTGTAAATATCGGATAGTTTAAAACCTGCCCTTTCAGCCATCCTCTCTATTTCTGACCTTAGCTCACCCTGTTCAAGGGGTTTCTGTTTATTAAAAAGAGGAACTATCAGCTCTGAATAAAACATGTTCATAAAAATGGAGACAAGTGTGATCAGTCCCCAGGCAAACAGCCAGAACAGGTTTCCGGCAGCATAGTATAACCATGTTATCAGTGCCAGCAGGGGAGCTCCTATTAATACAGCAAGCAGCCAGCTCTTCAGGTGATCGAGAAAAAAAGTCGCCTGGCTTGTTTTGTTAAATCCGAATTTTTCCTCAATCCTGAATGTATCATACCATGAAAAAGGAAGCCCCAGCAGATCAGAGGCCAGGCCAATGATGCCAAAAAATATAATACTAACAACAATAGGGTTATCGCTAACAGAACGTGCAATATCATCGACCCTGGCAAAGCCGCCAAGGAATAGCATCAACAATATGACTACAAAGAAAAAAGTGGAGCTGATATTACTGAACCTGGTATTTATCCTGGAGTAATTCTGCGAAAGCCGGTATTTCTCCTTGTTGATAATACCCCTGAGCTGTTCAGGCACAGCATCCGACCACATCTTATTATTGAGATAATCAAGATAAAGACCCTGAATATGCCCTATAATAATTATTACTATTATCAGAAAAAAGAAGAAATTGTACATGCTGTAACTTTAAAAAAAAACAGGGCGCCGAGGAGTGGAAGAAAAAATGTGGAATAAAAATGTCTCGCTGCATTTCCTCGTGCTGTATGCGCCCTGTCCCTTATAAGAATTTTCTATTGCAAATATCTAATTTTTTTTTGATTATACAATAGGCCGGGTGATGTCATTCATCATCCTGCATAACATGTAATTCTGTAAATATGCAGGACCCTGGTCCTGAACCCCTGACCTTATTCAGGTGAGCATACCACCGCATACCTGGATGACCTGTCCGGAGATATAATCTGACATATCAGAGGCCAGAAAGAGGGCTGTATTTGCAACATCATCCGGTGTACCTCCCCTCTTTAGCGGAATCTTCTCTATCCATTCTTTTTTCACTTCATCCTTCAGTTTATCTGTCATCTCAGTCAGGATAAAACCCGGGGCTATGGCATTGCATCTTATATTCCTTGCACCCAGCTCCCTTGCCACACTTTTTGTGAATCCTATCATGCCTGCCTTTGATGCAGAATAGTTACTCTGTCCGGCATTGCCGGATACACCTACCACAGAGCTCATATTTATTATGGACCCTCTCCTCTGCTTCATCATAGGCTTTATGACGGCTTTAGTCAGGTTAAAAACGCCTTTAAGATTAATTTCCAGAACCTGGTCCCACTGTTCTTCAGTCATGATCATCAAAAGCGTATCTCTTGTTATCCCTGCATTATTAACCAGCACATCTATTGACCCGAAATCATTGTTTACCTCTTCGGCCACCCTTTGTGAATCGGAATAATCAGCAACATTTGAGATATAAGGCTTTACCCTGGCCCCGAGCTTTTCACATTCATCGCACACTTCGGAAAACTGGGCATCTCCAATAATGTTTGTCAGGGCAATATTTGCACCTTCGGAAGCAAACTTCAGGGCAATTGCTTTTCCTATACCCTTTGATGCACCTGTTATAAGTACTGTCTTACCATCTAATAATCCCATTTGTTTTTCTTTTATGTTTAATAATTGATTAAATGTCTTTATTAAGTGCCAGGGCCACCGTCTTACCTATATCTGCCGGTGATTCAACCACTTCAATCCCACATTCACGCATTATCTCCATTTTTGCTGCTGCCGTGTCAGCCTTGCCACCTATAATGGCACCCGCATGACCCATACGCTTACCTTTCGGAGCTGTCTGCCCTGCAATAAATCCTATCACAGGCTTGGTCCTGTTATCTTTTATCCAGTTGGCAGCATCAGTTTCCATATTACCACCAATCTCCCCAATGATTATTATAGCTTCTGTTTCCTCATCCTCCATCATCAGTTTTACCGCATCAAGGGTGCTTGTTCCAACAATGGGATCTCCCCCTATTCCAATACATGTCGATTGTCCCATACCCAGTTTACTCACCTGGTCAACGGCCTCGTATGTTAATGTTCCTGAGCGGCTTATAATGCCTACGCCACCCTTCCTGTGGATAAAGCCCGGCATTATGCCAACCTTCGCTTCACCAGGACTAATGATACCGGGACAATTAGGGCCTATAAGGCGGCATTCTTTTCCATTAAGGTAATTCTTCACTTTTACCATGTCCGAGACAGGGATGCCTTCAGTAATGGTAACAATAAGTTTTATTCCAGCATCAGCAGCCTCTATCATGGCATCAGCTGCGAAAGCAGGCGGAACGAAGATCACTGATACATCCGCCCCGGTTTCAATAACAGCGTCTTCCACAGTATTAAATACAGGCCGGTCAAGATGCATGGATCCCCCCTTGCCTGGAGTAACGCCTCCCATCACATTGGTTCCGTAATCTATCATCTGGCGGGCATGAAAGCTACCTTCACTGCCGGTAAAGCCCTGTACTATTACTCTGGAGTCTTTATTAAGAAGAATGCTCATAATGATTAATTTTAGGATTTCTTATTAAAAGGGCTCCTGTCATAAACCCTCAAAAATTTATACCAAAACCCAAAAATACAATAAAATTTATTGACTTCTTCTTATCTTTATAAGATATGGAGATAATTGAACCCATACTGTACATAGCCATTTCGCAAACCTTCTTTGCAGGTCTGCTGGTGGCCACGAAAAAACCAATAAGCATACCCGACAGGTTAATGGCAGCATTCCTGTTTATGATATTCTTCGACCTTATTTTCGCTATCGTCAAAATCAATATTATTACATTCTACTCATTTCCCTTTGTGGCTTTCACCTACGGACCCATACTTTATCTTTACGTGAAGTATATGACAGAGCCCACTAGGAGATTCAAGGCAAGCAATTTCCTGCACTTCATTCCCTTTGTGGTTTTCTTCGTTGTCTCTGTCATTTTCAGGTCTGATAAAGTATTCACTGACCTTACCGGATTCCTTGTAGCCGACAAGTATATTTCACTGAGGATAGTGTACAGTGTGTGTTTCCTGCTTTCCATTACTATTTACAGCACCCTTACTTTTATCACCATCAGCAGGCACCAGCGGCATCTGAAAGACCTGGTATCCTATGAATCCGGAAAAATAACACTTAACTGGCTTAAAATCATTAGCATCAGTTTTTATGCTGCCTTTTTCATCCTGTTCATCTTCGGAGGTATAAATATTTTTGTGAGTTTTATTCCCTTTGACCCTTACTATACAGTCTTTATTTTCATCGCCATTTTCTCATTTGTTTACAGCTTCTATGCTATAAAACAACCTGTTCTGGCTGGGGTTCTGATAGGTAGTGAAGACAGCAAACTGCATAAGCTCAAAAAGTTGGCGGCAGAGAGGCAAAACGATGAAACTGCCGGATCTGCAACAAAGAACAAAAAGAAATACATTCGCAGTGGCCTGAATGAAACCCAGGCACGTAAATACCTGAAAAGTATCATCGCTTACATGGAGAAAGAAAAACCTTATCTCGACAGGAATCTTACCATATATGACCTGTCGCAGCAAACCGGTATATCAAGACATCATATAACACAGGTGCTGAATGACCTGCACGGCCGGAATTTTTTTACATTCATTAATGAATACAGGGTTGCTGAAGTGATCTCCATGATGAAAGATCCGGCATATAAAAACTATACCCTGCTTGCAATTGCCTACGATTCCGGGTTCAATTCAAAATCAACCTTCAATACCATCTTTAAAAACATTACAGGTCTTACTCCTACCCAATACCTTGACAGACTGAAGCATGAAGGTCCGTAATCAGCGGATCGAACCTGTTCCCTGCAATCTCCCGGTTCGGACTCTGCGGCTCGGGCGATAGTCAGCTTTAGATTTACTTTTTTTGTATAAACTATTCTTATTATGAAGAACGCTCTTGCATTTTTCAATATATTATTTCTTGCCTTATCAGCATCCTTATCAGCACAATCACTTTTTGATGAGATACCCGGATCAGGTGATAAAGATTATAAACTGGGAGGATTTATCAGGAGCGGTTTTTATATCAACAGCCCTGACGGATCAAGCGGCATACCGGTTACATTCGCCGATTTCAGGCTGGAAGCAGAAGCAGGCAATGGCACTGATTACAAAGCCTTTGCTGACCTGAGATACCGCTATGGGTCGGAATACGGCAGCACCGTTAACAAAGCTTCTCTACGGGAAGCGTGGGCAGCATGGTATACTCCATATACAGAAATACGGGCAGGTAAACAGATAATAAAATGGAGCAGGATGGATTTCTTCAGGCTCCAGGATGCAGTAAATCCACGTAACGACCTCTTCCGGTCTTTTGACCCGGCAGACAGGGATCTGGGCAATATAAGCCTGAACTTGAACATAAATCCGTCCGAAAACATTTCTCTGCAGGCAGTATTTATTCCCCGGTACAGGGCTTCCGAACTGTATACCGGCTTTATGGACCTGCCAGCTATTATAAATATTAAAGATTTTGATGCAGCCTCTTACAAATCAGCATCATATGGCCTCAGGGCAGAATTATTCCTGAGAAATTTTAATGCTGATATCGGTTTTTATGATGGCTATAACCCCCTGCCGGGCCTTGGGCTTGATACTATTATAACAGGGGGCCAGGACAATGCCCCTTCTGTTGTCCTTGAGGAGAATCCTTTTAAAATCAGAACACTGTCTGCAGGTATGGAACTCATCCTTGGAAAGAATATTTTGCGAACTGAGTTTGCATGGACTGATCCCGATGCTGATCACCGGCAGAAGGAAAATGTTATGCTACCTGAAATAAGGTGGGCGGCAGGTCTGGAACGGTCATTCGGTGATCTGCAGGTCCTGCTGGAATACAGCGGAAAATACCTGTGCGATTTTTTTGAAGCTGCCTTTGATCCCGTGCTGCCCGATGAATCATCATTCAATGAGCTGGGACAGCTGCCACCTGAACAGGCCTTTAACCTTGCGAGGCTACAAATAGGCTCTTTCAACAGGCTTTATAACTACCAGATGGATGAATACAGTCATTATGCAGGACTGAGCCTCTCCTCTACCAGGGCACTGGCCCTCATAAAACCGTCTGTAAACATACTCTATAACATAAACGCAGGCGAATATTTGCTGAACCCCGTACTGGAAATTAATCCCTCAGATAATCTTGAAATTATCGCAGGTGCTGAAATTTACGGGGGAAGGGATAATTCACTGTTTGACATGATCAGTGAGAGCTTAAATTCATTTTATACCGGTCTGAGAATAGATTTTTGATAAAAAATTATGACAAAGTTTGCACTAAAATTCAGGTACCTCGTAATAGTATTATCCGTGATTATCGGGCTCGGAGGATTATCAATGCTTCCACGGATGGAAACTGATCCGGATATAAGGAACTATATTCCTTCGAATATGGAGTCAAGCATCAATACTGACCTGATTGAGAAGGAATTCGGACTGCAGGACATGCTCATGATAGTCTTCAGGGACAGCTGTATACTTACACCTGAGAACCTCAGGCGTATAGAAAAAACCGACAGGCAGATAGAAGCTCTCCGTTCAGTAGATAATACGATATCCCTTTTTAATACAAGGCGGATTTATGGTGAACAGGGTATGATGATAGTTGATCCTGCTATCAACAGCATACCGTCTGACAGTGAAGACATTGAAAACCTTAAGAAGCAGCTGGAAGATAATCCGCTTGCAATGGGAACAGTTATATCAGATGACTTTAGCATGTCAGCCATTGCCGCAACAATATCACAGGATACTGATGAAAATATCATAATGGCTGAGATTGATTCAGTGATAAGTGCAAACCCGGGATCTGCAGAGGTTTTTTTTGGCGGACTGCCCTATATAAGGAAAGCTATTATGAAGGATGTACGCCGTGACGGGCTCACCCTTATACCCATAGCCCTGGTTATAATGCTTGCCTTCCTCTGGCTGGCATTCAGGGAATGGAAGGGCATGGTGCTGCCTTTCACTATTGTAGTGCTTTCCATTGTCTTTGCGATGGGTCTCATTCCCCTGCTCGGCTGGAAAATATCTATCCTCAGCCTGATTGTACCCATCATGCTTATTGCCGTGGCAAATGATTATGGCATACATATGATAGCCAAGTACCAGGAACTCATTTCGGAGAATCATGCTGACAGTAATGATTCAATTGTCCGCAGTACAGTCAGGAAACTAAGGTTGCCCGTGATTTTTACCGGACTGACAACTATTGCAGGTGTACTGGGTCTGCTGGCTCATGCAATTATTCCCGCCAGGCAGGTGGGTGTACTTGCATCAGCAGGAATTGCATTTGCTGTACTGCTTACTCTCTTCTTCCTGCCCGCATGGCTTTCACTCTTGCCTAAATCAAAACCCCTTGTAGGAGGAGATAAAATCTCGGACTCATTGCTCGACAGGTCCCTGGCCAGGCTCGCACACATAGTTACAGCCCGTCCCAAAAGGGTTATACTGGTGTCTGCCGTTCTTACACTTATTTTTGCAGCCGGTATCATATTTATTAGAGTAGATGGAAACCAGGAAAACTTCTTTCCCGCCAAACATCCTGTCAAACAGGCCTCTACCCTTATTAATAAGCATTTCGGAGGCTCGCAGAGTATTTCAGTAATGATCGAGGGGGATATAAAAGAGCCGTCGCTGCTGAAAAAAATGGACAGGTGGACCGAAGAAATACAAACACTGGATGGTGTGGGCGAGTCCTACTCAATTGCCACCGTACTCAGGGAAATGACAAAAGCCCTTTACGATGAAAATGAAGAAGGATATGACAAAATACCCGGTAGCCGCCAGGCAGTAGCCCAGATACTGGAGATCTATAATATGAGCGGTGATCCGGAAGATTTCGACCGGCTGGTTGATTTCAATTATACTAAAGCCCACCTGATGATACGCTTCGAAGAGCCTGCAACGGAGGTTATCAGGAATGCCGTGGATAAAATAAGGAGCATGGCTGAAAATGACAGGCTGGAGGTTACTATAGGCGGCTATGCATATATTATGCTCCAGTTCTCCGAGAAGATCCTGACGGGACAGGTAAATTCGCTCATCTTTGCAATAATAGTGGTTCTGGTACTTCTTTCAATTATCATGAGATCATTCAAAGGAGGCCTGATCTCCACTATTCCCATCCTGGCATCAGTTATTTTCCTGCTGGGATTTATGGGAATAAGCGGGATAGCGCTTGACCCGGCCACTGCCCTTCTATCCTCCATAATGATAGGAGTGGGTGTTGACTATATTATACATTTTCTCTGGCGATATAAATCAGAACTTGTTTTTTTGGATCACCGCAGGGCAATCATAAGAACACTCACAACAACCGGCAGGGGAATAGTCTATAACGCCCTGAGTGTTATGGTAGGATTTTCAGTACTGGTATTCTCCGGCTTTACTTCAATACGTTTTTTTGGTTACCTGGTGCTGATCAGCATCGGGGTATGCCTTATCAGTGCTTTATTTGTAATACCATCAATACTGCTGGTATTTAAACCTTCATTTGTTGAATATAAATCATATGCAAAGAGACATACAATGAGAAAAAAGAATTTTAAAAAGGCTGTTGTGCTGTTTTTGCTTTTCATGATACCTGTATTTTTATGTGCCCAGGACTTCAGTGCAAAGGAAGTAATGGATAAAAGCAGGGAGGCCATGAAGGTTGAATCCTTCGAGGCCGTGGCATCCCTGAATATAACAGACTCAAGGGGAAATGTGCGTGAACGCTCAAACATCACAGCATCTAAAAGTTATAGCGACGGAACAGAAAAAAGACTTATCAAATTCCTCTCACCGGCCGATGTTGAGGGAACAACGATGCTGATATATGACTATGATGAGGGACAGGACGACATGTGGATATATCTTCCTGCATTAAAGCGAACACGCAGGATAGTCAGTTCAGAAAAAGGTAAAAGCTTTATGGGATCGGAATTCAGCAATGCAGATATGTCATCCCCTCCTGCAGATGACTTTAATCATCGTATACTTGAGGAAAGTGGCGACCAATATGTCATAGAAAGTGTTCCTGTTAACAGTGAAAAGAAGGATGAGTACGGTTATGCCCGGAAAATAAGCACCATAAATAAAAGGAATTTCCTTGTAACAAAAATGGATTTCTTTGACAGCTATGACGAACACTATAAAACGATAATCATTGAGGATACAAAGGAAGTGTCAGAAGGTAAATTCATAATCAAACACATGAGGGCGGAGAATTTAATTAATGACAGGCGTTCAGAAATAGTCATGAGTGATATACGCACCGGCACACAGGTAAGGGATGAACTTTTCAATGTTTCCGCCCTGGGCAGATAGCTAAAAATATGCATGCCCGTTCATAAACCCGGGACATGGTTCAGAACATCAAAAATATACATACCCGGTTATAAACCCGGGACAAG
>JAZBOI010000030.1:0-3453 GCA_036351095.1 Bacteroidales bacterium
CCTTGACAGCCATAATACTTCCATCAGCATGCTTAAGCCCGGGATAGCTTTCAGGGAAATATATCTTGAATCGGCAAGGATTATTGCGAGGGGACTAAAAGATATGGGCCTGATGAAAGGCAATATTGATGATGCCGTTGCCAGTGGTGCACATGCGCTGTTCTTTCCCTGTGGACTGGGTCATATGATGGGAATGGACGTGCATGATATGGAAGACCTTGGCGAGATATATGTGGGATGGGACGGACAGGAAAGACCTTCCCAGTTTGGTATTAAATCACTGCGACTGGGACGTAAGCTTGAACCGGGTTTCGTGCTGACCATCGAACCCGGAATATATTTTATTCCCGAACTGATTGATAAGTGGCAGCAGGCAGGGACCAATAAGGAATTCATTAATTTTGACAGGGTCAATCAATTCAGAAATTTCAGCGGAATAAGGAACGAGGAAGACTTCCTGATCACTGAAACGGGTTATGAGCTACTGGGAAAACCAAAACCCAAGACTATAGAGGATGTAGAAGCTGAACGGGCACTGGAACTGCCCCTGTAGCTCAGTGGTATAAACGACAGGGTAATATAACTATTGTGCACGAAGCAGATTGCCTGCTGCAATCTGCAGCCGGTTGCGCCCCGGGTGCACCCTGCTCACCTCATAGGTGCACCCTGCTCACCTCATAGGTCCGTCACAGAATAATTGTGATAAGTACCTGTTTTATATGAAACAGGTGTTGATACCTGGTGGGTGACACCGATATATTTTCTTTATATCCATTTTTTTCGTAACTTTTAGAGGCTCTCATCCGGCTGACCGGGATAACTATGTCCGGCTGAATAACTATGCCCGGCTGACCGGGATAATTATGTCCGGTTGAATAACTATGCCAGGCTGACCGGGATAAGTATATTCTTTTGACATCATCTGAATTATCACCAATGACAGAGAAATTCTTTAAATATTTTGATGAGAGGTACCGGGGCCGCATTTTAAAAGATTCCCAGGATGATTCCGGTCCGGTAATCACTATCTCCAGGCAGACAGGTTGTGATGCTGTTGCTGTAGCCAAGAAACTGGTTATCAGGCTTAACAGGGAATATGATACAGAAAAGTGGAGGTGGATAGACAAGGAGATACTGTTGAATGCTGCCAGGGAACTTGATACAGGTGCCCATAATGTTGAAAGCTACGTTAAAAGAAATGAACTTTCAGGTTTATCCGAGATGCTGATGGCACTATCAGGTAAATATATCAGCGATGCGAAGGTAAGGAAGACCATCAGGGAGGTGGTGCTTACTGTATGCAGGGAAGGATATGTTGTTATGGTTGGCAGGGGAGGGGTGGCCCTGACAGGATCGGTAAAAAGAGCCCTTCATGTCCGCCTGGTAGCCCCTTTCTACTGGCGTGTGGAAAATATTATGAAAAAAAGGAAGCTTGAAATTGAAGCTGCTGAAGAATTTGTTGTGGACACAGATGAGAAAAGGCATAGCCTTATACTGAATTTCATGGATAAGAAACCCATAAATCTCGACTATCTTTTTGATGTCACCCTGAACAGGAGCTCTTTTACAGTTGAACAACTTGCAGGGCTTATTTGCCTTTTATACAGGGAGAGGATGGATGCCGTTTCAGATGATGACTTCAAAGGGAGGAAAGGTCCACTCATGGATGCTTACGGTTAAAAAAAAAGAGGATGCACTCAAGCACCCCCGTTTAATAATGATCAAAAAAAAGAAACCGTCTCAGTCTTTTTTATGAGACGGTTCCCTTTATGAGAGCCAGTTTCTAATATTCTATCGGTTTAATGCAAACACTTGCAATATCCTGGATATGCTTTCTTACCCTGCTGTCAAGGTATTCCTTGTAAGCATCCCAGTCACTTATCTCTTTCCTTGCCACACCTGAATCAATTGCTGCTTTGGCTACGGCCGATGCAACCCATGATATAAGCCTAAGGTCGAGAGGTTTAGGAATGATGTATTCCCTTCCGAATTCAAGTTTGTCAACATTATAGGCTTTTGCCACCTCTTCGGGAACAGGTTCTTTTGCCAGGTCAGCCAGTGCATATGCGGCAGCAAGTTTCATCTCTTCGTTTATATCACTTGCCATTACATCAAGTGCTCCCCGGAAGATGAAGGGGAAGCCCAGCACGTTATTGATCTGGTTCGGGTAGTCAGACCTGCCTGTAGCAAAGATAAGGTCATCCCTTGTATCCATGGCATCTTCATAGGTGATCTCCGGGTTAGGATTGGCCATGGCAAATACAATGGGGTTGGGGGCCATACTTGCCAGCATTTCTTTGGTCATCATGTCGGCAACAGACAGTCCAAGGAAGACATCCGCATCGACACAGGCTTCAGTAAGGGTGCTTATATCCCTGTCAGTTGCAAATTCAGCCTTGTACTTGTTAATGTCTGTCCTCTTTTTGTTTATTACCCCTTTGGAATCGACCATTACAATATTTTCCTTTTTGATTCCAAGGGCAACATAGAGCTTGGTACAGCTGATAGCTCCTGCTCCGGCACCGGAGACAACCATTTTTAAGTCTTCTATCTTTTTGCCGTTTATCTCAAGGGCGTTCAGGAGTCCGGCACCCGATATTATTGCAGTTCCGTGCTGATCATCGTGGAAAACAGGAATATCCAGGTCTCTTTTAAGCCTTTCCTCTATCTCAAAGCATTCAGGGGCTTTGATATCTTCAAGGTTAATGCCTCCGAAGGTGGGGGAGATTTTTGTACAGAACTCCACCATTTTGTCAACGTCCTTTTCATCTACCTCGATATCGAACACATCAACATCACCGAAAACTTTGAACAGCAATCCTTTTCCTTCCATAACAGGCTTACCGGCAAGTGCACCTATATCACCCAGCCCAAGGACCGCGGTACCATTTGATATTACCGCAACCAGGTTTGCCCTGGCTGTATATTCATAAGCATCGAGGGGATTGCTTTCTATTTCCTTGCATGGGAAGGCTACTCCCGGCGTATAGGCCAGGCTCAGGTCAAACTGTGTGCTGAAAGGTTTTGTAGGGATAACTTCCACTTTCCCTTTACGCCCTGTACTGTGATATTTGAGGGCATGTTCTTTTGTAACTTTTGGCATAGTATGGAATTATTAAGTTAATAAGGATTATTTATTGAAATCTTTGATCTGTTCATATCTGTCGGGGTGTATATTTTTTACTCAGTTTGTATCTGTCGGCGCGTATATTTTTTAACCTGTTCATATCTGCTATCGTGTATATATAATATGTCACTCTTTATTTTTCCTTCAGTGTTGAGCTTCCCGAAGCCTTTTCCCAGGGGCACATAAGCAGAATATCCTTCATTAAGCAATAGTTCATTGATCAGTGCCAGGTTATCAGGATGCAGCTCAATCTGTATTATAGGCCTGTCGCGTTTTATTATGTCCATGAAACCCGGAATAACCCTGTCCTCATATCCCTCTATATC
>JAZBOI010000031.1:0-6771 GCA_036351095.1 Bacteroidales bacterium
AGTCGTCATCAACAGGTAAGAAGTACTTTTATTATGCCTTCAACTTTGAAGATTATTTTATCAGGGCTGCTGCCGAGTATACCTTCGAGGTCAGGTCATCACTGAAAATAGATAAACTCTTTTTGATTTTTATTATCGTTATGTTCCTGGTTGTGCTGATAGCCCTTATATCTATAAATGAGAGAATGGGACAGGCAATAAGGCAGCTTAAGAATTTTGCTGCCAGTGCTGTGGAAGAAAGGGAATTGAAAGATATTGAATTTCCCAAAAATGAACTGGGAAATATTGGCATGCAGATCCTTGAGATTTACAATGAACTGAAACGTACCCGTGATGAGCTGCTTACCGAACAGCAGAAAATATTCCGTCATCTCCAGACCATGGAAGAAGGGGTTGCCGTTTTCTCCCCGGGTAAGGAATTGCTTATATCAAATAACGCTTTCATACAGAATGCAAATCTCCTGTCGGGCAGCACCCTGCAATCGCCTTCAGATGTATTGAATATAAAAGAGATAAAGCCTTTGATGGACTACCTCAGGCAGAAGAGTAACGAATTGAAGCTGGAAATCGCTAACGAGGTACCCTACAAGGAGATTGTATGTCATAAAAAGAATAAATACTTTCTGGTAAGGGCAAATGTATTCAAGGATAACAGCTTTGAGATAATCATAAAGGATATAACAAAATCTGAAAAGAACAGGGTACTCAAGCAGGAGCTGACATCAAATATCGCACATGAGCTCAGGACGCCCGTAACATCAATCATGGGCTATCTCGAGACTGTTTTGAATACGGACATAGACCCGGAACAGGGGCGCCTGTTCCTGTCAAGGACAAGAGACCAGGCAATGAGGCTCGCTGAGCTGATTGATCATATTTCCGTATTGAATAAGCTGGAAGAGGGGAAGGGCTTTTACGAAATAGAAAATATTTCAGTCCATGATGTGGTATCCGGTGTTGTTGACAGCATGAGGATGAAGCTTGAATCAAAGAATATGACCGTTAATATTGACCTGGATAAAGACCTTAGAATAAAAGGCAACAAGATTCTCATGCATTCAATATACCAGAACCTTATAGAAAACACTATCAATTATGCCGGTGTTAATGTAAAAATACAAACAGGGCTATACTATGAAGATGATAATTACTATTACTTCCGCTATTCGAATGACGGTAAGAGTATACCTGACAGGCATATACCCAGGTTATTTGAGAGGTTCTACCGGATAGATGAAGGCAGATCGAGGAAAAAGGGAGGGACAGGACTGGGGCTGGCAATCGTAAAGCATGCTGTGCAGTTCCACAGGGGACAGATCACGGCCAAGAACCTGGAGGGGGGAGGGATAGAATTCCTGTTTTCAATCAGTAAGAATCTCCAGGGCTTTAACTGAAAGGCAGCTGGCGCGGCAGGTTTCTGAAGGCTGGTGGATAATTTCCTGAAGGTTTTGTGAAGTGCCGCTACCCGGCTCCTGTACTTCAATATCAAATACATTCTGGACGAAGAAGAGCGAGATAAAGGATATTATCCCTGCAATAATGGGTGTTGTAAGCCACCCGCTGGCTATACCACCAAGCACTTTGAAGTTAATGTTTCTTGTACCTTTCAGTATCCCTATACCCACAATGGACCCTACTATTACCTGTGAGCTTGAAACCGGCACAAGAGGTATTGCCGGCAGTCCCAGGCCGGATATGAATTCTGAAAGACTTGATGAAGAAAAGATGAAAAGCACTATCGAATGGGCCAGTACAACTATCAGAGCCGAATCAGAGCTCAGTTCGTAAATATTCTTCCCAACGGTTTTCATAACCCTTCCGGAATAAGTAAATATGCCGGCAGCTATAGCCAGGGCACCCAGCAGGAAAAGCTGCTGCGAACCCCCAAGCACCATAAATCCAAGGTCTATGCTTTCCAGGTCCAGGGCCGGGACAAAAACACCCATCACATTGGCAATATTATTTGCTCCAAGGCTGTATGCACCGAAGGCCCCGACAATAATCAGGCCCGTACGTACAAACGATTCATACCTGATAAGGTGGATTTTTGCTTTCCTCTTGAATTTCTTTATCACTATGTATAAAAGCATGGCAAAAAGTCCTCCCAGCACCGGTCCTGTAACCCACGTACTTACTATTGTGGTCAATGAGGTGAGATCTGTGCTGCTCCCGGTGAAAAGGTTCCAGCCAATTATTGCACCCACAATAGCCTGTGTGGTTGATACAGGTATGCTCAGGCGGGTCATGAAATATACTGTCAATGCAGCCGATAGGGCAACCGTGAATGAGCCACCCATGGCATTGACGGCACCCAGGCGGCCAAGTGTTTCAGTTGCCCCGGCACCCTGGAACACGGCACCAATGATTAAAAAGACGGATGCTATAACAGCGGCCTTTATAAATGATATCATGCGTGAACCAACAGCAGAACCAAATATGTTCGCTGCATCATTGGCTCCCAGTGACCAGCCCAGGAAAAGACCGCTTGTCAGAAAGAAAAATATCATATCTACATTATTATCCTCATCGAAAGGCTCAGGAGACGGTCGGCTACATCCTGTGCCCTGTCTGACAGTCGTTCAATATGATGTGTAAAATATCTCAGGTGCGATTTCTCAGCCAGGTTTAGATCGGGCATATCATGGAATATTTTCCTTTTTATCCTGATGCCTATATTATCTGTTTCGCCTTCAAAGAAATAGACCTTGTTGAGTTTCTCCCTGACATTATGGGGTTCCCTGAAGAAGGATCTCAGGGCAGGCATCAGTTCTTCGCAGGTTGCAACTGAAGCTTCTGCCAGGTGAAGAATATCCTTGTTCAGGGCTTCCGGGAAAGAAGGTATCTCCGCATCAAACTGGTAAATTACTTCTTTTACGGTATCCAGCAGGTCATCCGTATCGTCTATAAGCATGGCTACCTCACTCCTGTGCTGTGGGAGGATGCTGTGAATGATCATATCATTCTCTATTGATTTTTGCTTCCTGTCGGCCTTGGATTCCAGCTCGTCTATCCTCTTGAGGTAATCCCTGAAAACATCAGTTTCCTTATTGAGATAGCTCACAATGGCTCCCTTGAATATTAGCAGGCCATCCTCTACATTGTCGAAGAATTCATCGATCTTAATTATTATTTTTTTTGTGTGCCTGGTAAATATTGCCATATGCTTGATTTTTTTTATGAATATAGCAAAAATCAGAATCTTACGATCCTGTATCCTTTATTATCTCTGAGGTAAACCTTAATTATTACCTGTATGTCATTGTTGTCGACTGAGGGTTTAATGCTTTCATGAACAGCCTGCAGCCCGAAGCCCACTTCATCGATGTCAAAAAAGCCGTAGCCAGCATAGTGGCCATTTATGATCTTAATTGCAGATCTCTCCCCGGCATGCCGACCACTGTCAATAATGAAAAAGTTATCGCGGCTGAAAATGAATTCATCCAGGGCTTTTTGTGCCCTCCTGTTATAGGAAGCAGCATTTTCATCACCCGTGCAGGCTCCCCTGCATATGCCCACCTGCCTGTGAAAGCATCCATTGTCCGATTTATACAGGCTGCATAATTGCTGGCATAATTCATATTTTTCAACCAGGACAGCCAGCTTCGACCTTGCCCTTTCCCCTGAAGTAAAAACAGAAAGGGGCTTTACATCATAATCACCCAGCTTAACTATTGCAAAACGTATATAACCGTCTTTATCACGCTCTGATACAATACCCCAGGTAAAAGCTGTTCTCCTCTGGGCGCGGTTATATACCGGTTTGTTCTGTTTTATTTCCTCAGATTCTTTCAATAAGGCAATTAGTTCATTTCCAGTTGTTTCGTAATCAATATCAGCTATCTCGTCCCTCATTTGCATGGCTCTTTTTGAACTGTTATTCGAAAGGTGGGTCATAACCCTCTGGTGAATATTCTTGCTTTTTCCAATATATATCAGATCGTTCCGGTCGTTATAGAAGTAATACACACCTGGTTCTTCTGGCAGGGAATCCACTTTCTTTAGATCGAGCGAAGGGTGCAGCTTTGCTTGCCTGCTGTTACTTATTATTCCGGGCTGGCCGGAAGCTTCATCTGCCTGCAGCAAAAGTTCAAACAGCTTTACCGTGGCAAGTGCATCTCCCGGTGCCCTGTGCCTGTCATTGATCTCAAGACCGAGTTCCATGCAAATATTGCCAAGTGAATATGAGCGGTGCCCCGGGAACAGCCTGCGGCTGAGACTTACCGTATCCAGCAGCTTTCTCCTGTAGTTATATCCAAGGTTTTTAAACTCCTGGCGGATAAAAGAATAATCAAACCTTGCATTGTGTGCTACGAAAGTTTTTCCTTCGGTGATCTCAACAATGTCTTTGGCGATCTCGTAAAACCTCGGGGCGTCCTCAACCATCTCGTTAGTAATACCCGTAAGGTTTGTGATATAATAAGGAATATTCCTTTCAGGATTGACCAGGCTGCAGAATTTATCAATGATATTTTCACCATCATAAATATAAATGGCTATCTCCGTTATTCTTTCCTTCCTGGGACTTCCGCCTGTGGTTTCTATGTCTACAACAGCATACAACAAATAAAAAATTAATTGCTAATATATGCAGATTTTAAGTGCTGCTGAAAATAAGTTACTATTTTTATCTTCAATTTTAATGATCATGAGCGAATGTATCAGCCGGGTATTTATTGAAAATGGCAAGCTGAGGGAAAGTTCCTCATTTGACCTTGCCAAGGTGTTTGAAGATGAGGTTATTTACGAAGTCATCAGGCTAAGGGAAGGTATACCAATATTCCTGGATGATCATTATGAACGCCTGGCTAACAGCGCTGCATTCGGGGGTCATGAATTACTGCTGACATCCGGACAACTCACCGCTCATATTATGCAATTAACGGAACTGAGCGGGATAAGGGATGGCAATATCAAGGTAAACCTGAAATATTCAAAAGCATATACCGGTTACCTTATCTACTTTATTGATGCCCGGTATCCTGATCAGGAAATGTATGACAGGGGTGTATCGGGTATACTGTATTATGCTGAACGGCGTAACCCTGTGGCAAAGGTATTTAATCACAAACTGAGATCTTCCATTTATTCTGAACTGATACAGGTCGCTGCTTATGAGGCCCTCCTGGTAAACAGGTCAGGGTGCATTACGGAGGGTAGCCGGTCGAACATCTTCTTTATAAAGGATGACGGAATAATAACAGCACCTGATGATTGCGTGCTCAGGGGAATCACCAGGAAGAAGATCCTGAAAATTTGCAGGGATGAAAGGCTCCCCCTTGAGTACAGGTGCGTGCATGTTGGTGAGCTCGGGGAAGTGGATTCAGTGTTTATGACGGGAACATCACCCAATGTGCTTCCATTCAGGAATATAGGGATAGATGAATTTAATGTTAAGAATGAAAAAATGCTGTATCTTGCAGGCAGGTATATGCAGATGATCAAAGACTATATGAAGAACTTTAAGAATAAGAGATAGATAGCAACAGGTACAGGTAAATAGAAAAAAATGGCAAACATAAGGGATTTAAAAAAAGACATTGATTACCTCGCATACGAGGTAATTTCAGATTGTTTTGCAGCGATGAGTGTTACAGAGGACGAAAAGGTATCGGATCAGTTGTCCGTAATTGTGGCAGATGCTGTGAAGTTAAGGAACGAATTGTTTTCAAGGGTGCCTTACAGGGGTGACCGGGAGAAAGCAGGTGAGGTAAAGGAATACTACCGTAAGTTGCGAAAGGATATGATTATGGGCGCCGATGATCTTTTCACAAGGCTCAGCAAGGTGGTCAGCGACTGAAATATTTGTATATAAGCCTTCCGCATTCTGAACAGGAGCCATCCTGCGTGTTAAGGTGCTTTATCCTGTATGCACTGCGTGATGTAATTACTGCACCGCAATCCGGGCAAACTGTATCCATGATTCCTTCAATGTTGATATTTCCCGGGTAAACAAAATTCAATTTTTCCTTTGCCAGGCTGAACAGTTCGCGTAAAGTTGCTTCAGGTGTAGGGGGAGCTGAAAAATTGTAATTTGGGAAATACCTGCTAAGGTGAAGCGGCGTATCAGGTCCCAGCTTATCATTTATCCATGCAATGCATTCCCTGAATTCATCAGTGTCATCATTATAACCCGGGATTACAAGGAAGGTTATCTCGAGGTGCTTCCCTGCTGAATTTATGTCTGTAAGTGTGTTCAGGACCGGTTTTAAAGACGAACCCGTATACTTTCTGTAGAAATCATTGTTGAATGCTTTGAGGTCGATATTAAATGCATCGATATGTTCCAGCAGGTCTTTCATCGGCTCCCTGTTTACAAATCCGTTACTTATCATCACAGTAGACAGCCCTTCTCTGCCGGCACTCTCTGCCATTTCCAGCATGAACTCAAACCAGACGACCGGTTCATTATATGTAAATGCGAGACCTATATTTGATTTTATTTGCCTGGCCTGGTGCAATATCTCTGCTGAGCCTACTGTATTCCTTCTGCTGTTCATTATGGCGGCCGATGGTTGTGAAATCTCGAAATTCTGACAGAAAGAGCAGCTCATATTGCAACCAAAAGATCCTATCGACAAAATCTGCCTGCCGGGGTAGAAATGATACAGGGGTTTTTTCTCAAGCGGGTCGAGAGCGAGCGCTGAAACATTCTCGTAAACATCGGTCTGCAGGCTGCCGTCAATATTATGCCTGACCATGCACTTCCCCGTTTCACCGGGTTTGAGCCGGCAATTATGCGGGCAGAGGGTGCAGCGCACCATATTTTCTCCA
>JAZBOI010000032.1:0-16022 GCA_036351095.1 Bacteroidales bacterium
TTAATCATATCAATTAGCACTAATAAAATAGGGGACTCCGGTCCCCTAAGAAGTCAAACACCCCTCAATCGCCTGCAAAAGTACAAATTAAATATGAAATACACAAAAGCTTAAGGTACAGAGAAAACTATATAAACTTTTCCCTTTTCTGCAGGTTGAAAAGGGCTGTAAGGAGGAATACTATTATTGAAATAAACAGTATTATCCTGTTGTCCCGGACAATATTTGACCAAGCTGTTTCACTTATATCATCGGGATAGGTGAAGGGATTAAGGAAGACATTCCATTTGCTTGTTTCGAGAGGTTCCTGTAGAATCAGGAAGAAGAGCCCGAAGATTATCATCAGTACGGCTGTGCCGTTACCGTTCTTCACAATAGTGGAGAGCATGAACGACATAACTCCCAGGAAAAAAACAGGAAACAGCACATGATAGGTAATTGCAAAAACGGGCAATGGTATAACAAGGAAGGAAGAGATGGAAGAGAATGCCAGAAGGATGGCAAAACTGATGACGTAAATCAGCGCAATTCTCACCAGCCATACTTTATACCTGTAATTGGGGATACCGAACAGTATTTCTATTGTCCTGGCATCCTGGTCGTTCTGTATGCCGAAAACTGTCGGGTAGAAAACCAGGAGGATACCGCAGAAAACAAAAATTCCATACAGGTCTTTAACCTCTGACACATCCTCGGTAAAGACATATATGAGAGTAAGGCCAAGGTAAAAGGTTATTGCACCCAGCAGAAACCAGATAAACCTGTTGGCAAAAATGATCTTAAGATTATAGGTGATCATTTTTCCCGTCACATCTGCCAGGTTCAATATTTTATTTATTCTGTTCATTAGGCTATTTCATTTTTACTTTTTCTCAGCAGCCACAGGTATGAATCTTCCAGGTTGGGGTTAACTTCCAGTGCCCCTGGATGGGGTTTGTCTGCAGCTATGCACCTTACCCTGATACTTCCTTTTTCAGACATATGGTGAACCACCATATTTTCAGAGGCAAATTTCCTGAATTCATTAGCTGGGATATTAAACTGCCAGACCCTGCCTTCCGCTTCCCTTGTCATCTTTTCGGGATGACCCAGGTACTTGAGGTAGCCTTTATCAAGGACTGCCACCTTGTTGCATGAGCTGGATATATCTTCAATGATATGAGTTGAGAATATAACCACGCGTTCCCTGCTGAGCTCCACCAGGAGGTTCCTGAACCTGATCCTTTCCCTCGGGTCAAGACCTGCCGTTGGTTCATCAACCACCAGTATACGAGGCAGGTGAAGCAATATCTGCGCAATACCGATCCTCTGCTTCATGCCACCGGAATAGGATCCTATTTTCTCATCTTTTCGTTCGTGCATATGCACTGCCTTAAGAACATAGCTGACACGTTCATTCCTGGTTCTCCTGTCAGTAATATTTTTCAGGATTGCCTGGTGCTGAAGAAATTCCCACGCCGTCATATTTTCATATGTTCCGAATTCCTGGGGCAGGTAACCTATAAGTCCCTGCAGTTCCTCCCTCTTTTCAGCCACATCAAGCCCGTTTATCCATATCTTACCATAGCTCTGATCCAGTATGCCACAGATAATTCTCATCAATGTAGTTTTTCCGGCCCCGTTAGGACCCAGCAGTCCGAACATACCGTTGCCTATCTCCATTGACACGCCACCCAGTGCTTTGAATGGTTTACGTACTTTCCCGATGAGGGGAGTGGCCAGTACAAGCTTATAATAAGCTTTCCTCAGGTTTTTGAACCTTCCTTTCATCCTGTATATGTCAGTTTCATTTTTTTGCAGGTACCTGCCTGTTGACCAGATCATCAGGCCTGCATACCACAGAAAGCCAATCACAATTACAGCAGCAAGGTTATCCCATTTAAGCTGGAATATTATAAGATTGGCCAGGGGGATAAGCCAGTAAACAGTGATATTAAGTGCTCTCTTTATCAAAGAAGGAATTTTTTTCTTCCTTCCGAGGAATGAATATAGCGGGTTCCATATAATTATTAGCATGAACCAGCTTACTATGCTGAAGAAGAAAATCCAGAAGTCCTTCTGAACATATATATATGTGAAATAAATAAGAAAGGCAAAGAGTGGTAACTGCCAGATATAGCGATCAAGGTCACGCATATCCTCAGGATCTTTCTCGAGGCCAAGTCTTTCCCTTATTTTTTTACCTGCTTTCCATTCCCTTAGCATCCGTGGATCACGGTCATATATCTTCACCAGGCTCCTGATAACTATATTTATCGTTTCGTTTTCGGCAATAACAGTTTCCCGTGCTTTCCTGAGGCTTGACCTGATAAACCATGTTACTGCCGGGACGAGAATGATTACCAGTATGGTGCTTATGAGCTGCCATAGGAACTTATTGATATACAGGTATATCATTGTTACAAGAAAAACAAAGGCTACCAACATAAGCACCTTGATTTTCCAGTTCTGTGAACGTATCCAGGCTATTGAGTTTTCCAGCCCGGTATAGAAGGTAGGTATGAAAACCAGGGTCAGCATGGTACTAAGTGCCAGGCCCCCGATCACGGTAATGGCAAAAGAAGCGCCAATGGTGGAGGCATATTCCGATTTACCCATGGCCAGTGGCATTAGAGCCACTATTGTTGTGATGGCAGTAATGAGGATGGGCCTCACTCTTGCCAGTCCCGCCGTCATCAGGGCACGTGACCTCCGGTAACCTCTTTTTCTCAGTATATTGGAATAATCAATAAGGATAATCCCATTGTTAACAACCACCCCGAGAAGTATCAGGAAACCGGTAAGGGTATTGGCATTCAGCAATGAGTTACCGGTAAGGATCAGGGCAAGGAGGGAGCCCAGGGCTGCCAGGGGGATAGATAACATAAGTACTATGGGCGTTGACAGTGATTCAAATACCGCGGCCAGTATCATAAAAATAAGCAGGAAAGCAATACCTATAAGGTAATAGAAATCTTTGAACTGATCTTCTTCGTGTATCACCTCGATGGCAAGACCTGAAGGGATATTCATGCCTGAAATGAGATTATCTATTTCTTCACGTGCACTTTCCAGGAGAACTTTTGAGTCATTGATTTCATCATTGAACCTGTATGTTACGGTAATGCTTTTCTCCTGGTTCTCCCTGTGAATACTGCCCATCCCGTATGAAAAGACTATGTCGGCCACCTCTTCCATCTCCACTATATTGCCGCCTGTTCCTGATATCTGTAATTTTTTCAGGTCATCAATATTTTTGTAATCATCCTCTTCTTCATCACGGTCGTATTTTATTATAATATCGTACTCATCCTCTCCCTGCTTAAACTTCACTCCCGTTGAATATTCGGGCTGGAAAGAAGCCAGTTCCTGTGCTATATTATTGAGAGTTATATTACTTCTGCTCATTAGTTCGGTATCGAAATTCAGCTGTACTTCGGGAGTATTATCCTGTACATTCACATTTACTGACCTGATTGTGTTCATATCCTCCATATAGTATTCCATATCATCGGCAAGGTCCCTCATTTTCCCAAAATCCTGTCCTTTGATAATAATACTTTCACTCTGTGCTCCTATGCCAAGCAGGCGGGTAAATCCTTCCCCGGGATTAACTCCTCCGGATCCGCCGCCTCCTCCCATGCTTCCGCCGGAAGATATTTCATCCATGGTTATTTCAGCGCCCCCGAAGTTTCTCACCCTTTCATAGATATCATTCTTTATTTCAGCCAGCTTCCTGTCACTTTCTTTATCCCAGTCTTCTTTCAATTGAATGGTCAGTGAAGCCTGGCTCTCTTCTATTTTTGAGATGATGTCACCTTTCTCGGGCAGGTTATCGAGTCGTTTCTCCAGCTCAGTAACCAGGGCATCGGTGTTTTCCAGTGTTGAACCGGCAGGCATGACAATGCTTACCGGGAAACTTCCCGTTTCTATTTCTTCCAGTGTGTTGATGCTCACGCCAAAACTTATCAGCAGGGCAGCAAAGAAAACCACCAGTGTGCCAATTATTGTGCTTGCCGGCCTGCGCATGCTTGCTTTCAGTATAAGCAGGTAGGACTGTATAAGGCGGTCGTGCAGGGATAGTTTTTTAAATACGCTTGAGCTGCTTTTTTTCGACCATGTCAGAAGGTAATGGGTGGCCATTGGAATAAGCAGGAGGGCCACTGTAAGAGAAACCAGCAGGGTTGAAATTATTGAGACACCTATGTTCTTGCCAATTATCTTTACCAGGAAATTATCCGAGAAAACGAAGGGGAGGAAAACTGTAATCGTTGTGAGGGTGGCAGCTATAACCGATCTGTAGACTTCCCTTGTACCCTGTTTAACGGAGGTATCAGTTGAATGGCCGCTGCCGGCAAGCCTGTAAATATTTTCGAGGACAACAACGGAATTGTCTATAAGCATACCTATAGCAAGGGCCATTCCTACCAGTGTAAGGCTGTTGACAGTAATTCCTGCCGCATAGAAAAAGTTAAAGGCGGTAAATACTGAAACGGGAATGGAGAACGCAATAATAAACACCAGCCGCAGATTCCTGAGGAAGAACCATAATATTATTACGGCAAGCAAGCCGCCCAGCAGGGCAAGATTAATTATCTGGTCAATATTCCTCTCCATGACCTCTGCATTGTTGTTCTGAATAACTATCTCCAGCCCTGAGGATGACAGCTCTGTGTTAAGGTCATCTATGACATCTGTTGTTTTATGTGAAAGATCTATAATATTGGCCTGGTTATCGTAAACAAGGTTGATGGTGACGGCCTCCAGACCGTTTACACGGCTGTATGATTCTTCTTCCTTTACCCCAAAGAATATTTCAGCCACATCCCTCAACAGCACAGGTCCCTGCGGGTTTACTATAATATTACCAATATCGGATACATCCGTATATTCAGCTGATATATTTACGAAATACCTGTTTCCGGATTCAAAAACCCGCCCTGCAAAAGTCCTGTCGTTACTGTTCGATGCCACAAGCGACCTTACACGGTTCATTGTTATACCATTGGCCTTGCATGCTTCTTCATCTAGTCTTATTTCTATGGAATTTTCCCTGCCGCCGAAAACTTCAACACCCGCTATGCCATCTATATTTTCCAGTTTGGGCTTAATATCCCTGTCAGCAATATTTCTTATCCTGTCAACCCCTCCGCTGCCTCTCACCTGGAGGTCCATAAAACGGCTGTTGAGCTGTTCCAGGTCTATTCTTATTATATTGATCACAAATTCTTCGGGAAGAGTTTTTGAGAGAGTATTTACTTTTTCCTGTAGCTTGAGATAAGAATATTTCAGATTAGCATTCTGGCTGTAATAGATCATTACTGTACCATACCTTGAAGTGACAGTAGATTCAATCTTCTCCACGTTCTCAAGTGTTCCGATCACCCCTTCAACGGGTATAATAGCCTGGTTCTCAATATATGAAGGATCTACATCAAGTGTTGAGCCAACCTGCACTATGAGTGAGGGCAGCTGTGCATTGGGGTAAAGCTCAACCTGTAATTGCTGGTATGATACATAACCGAGTAAAGACAGCCCTATAAAGAGCATGCTTATGAGTGTTTTTCTTTTAATTATAAATTCCATAACAATTTACTCAGCTTGTGGTATCATCTCTTTCCTGCCCGGGCGTAGCATATCTTTAAAGGCATCCAGTACCCAGTATACGCATGGTATTACAACCAGTGTCAGTGTTGTTGATGTAAGCAGTCCCCCAATAACCGCCAGTGCCATAGGTGATCTCAGGGAAGCACTTTCCCCGAAGCCGAAGGTAAGTGGGAGTAGGGCCAGTATAGTTGTAAGGCTGGTCATAATAATAGGTCTTATCCTCTGTGCGCCGGCTTCTATGATGGCCTGTTTCCTGTTCATTCCGTCTTTTTTGAGCTGGTTTATCCTGTCGATCAGTATGATTGAATCATTCACCGCTATGCCCGCCAGCATTATTATTCCTATGTAGGCCATGATATTCAGTGCCTTCCCCATGAGAAAAAATATCCATATAGAACCCACCACTGACAGGGGTATGGTTAAGAGAATAACAAAGGGATGGATAAGTGATTCAAACTGTGATGCAAGGACCATGTAAACAAGTATAATTGAAAGAATAAGAGCAAATGTGAGATTTTCCATCGATTCTTTTCTCTTCAGCTCTTCGCCTGTTATTATGGTACGGTAGTCAACAGGCAGGCTTATTCCATCCAGTTTTTCTTCTGCATTCCTGACAATATGATCAAAAGGCATATCCTCATCAACCATTGCATAGACATAAGCTGTTCTTACCTGGTTATTCCTGTTTATCTGGCGTGGTGCACTTACCGTTTCAATACTTGCCAGTTCACTCAGGGGCACCGACACTGAACCGGCCTCTATAATCAGGTCCTGCAGCTTTCCGAGTGGTAATTCTTCAAGTCTGACACTTATGTCTTTCAGTTCTCCTCCCTGTTCAAAATCGCCTGCTTTCGTTCCCTCAAGGTAGGACTGTACCTGGGAAATTATGCTTTCCACACTTACACTGTAGTAGCTTGCCTTGAAACGGTCGATTACAATATCCACTTCAGGGGTGCCTTCTTCCAGCGAAGTGCTGATATTATTTACACCGGGTGAAGCAGCAAGCTGTTCTTTAACTTCAGTGGTCAATTCTTCAATAACAGAAAGGTCTTCACCTCTTATTTCAACAACAAGAGGGGCATCACCTGTTCCGAGTATAGTTTGCAGGGCTGTTTCTTCCCTCTTAATACTAATTTCGGTTTCGGAGAGGGCATTAAGTTTTTCCTGTACGAGTTCAATGACACTTTCAGAATGCCTGGCAAGATCGTCGGCCAGGAATACCCTTATCAGGGAGGTATTCTCATCCCTGAAAAGGTCCGATTCACTGGTCCCGGTAGTGGTAGTTATCCCCGAGTGGGCATATAACATCCTGACCTTATCTCCCAGTATTTCCCTGATAATATTTTCCACCCTGCGCGTTGTCTCAGCTGTCCGTTCAAGTGTTGTCCCTTCATCCAGTTTCAGTTCAACAGTAAATTCAGCTGATTCGGCACGTGGCATAAATTCACTGCCTACGCGCGGGATAATATAGGCTGTTGCGGCAAGCAGTACTACAGAGAGGATTATTACCAGCCCCCTTCTTGCAGTAATTTTTTCGAGCCAGCCGGCGTACCATCTGAAGCTTACCGCTTTTTCCTTCCTTTTTGTCTTTTTGTCTTTAAAAAAGCTAGTCACCAGGAGTGGTATGACCAGTATGGCCACAAAGAGGGAAGACAGGAGGGAGAAAGCCACCGTCCATGCCTGGTCTTTGAACAGTTCTCCCGATGCACCCTGCAGGTAGACAATAGGCAGAAAAACGACTATGGTTGTTATTGTAGAAGCCGTAATGGCACCCCCAACCTCCGCAGTACCGGTTATTGCAGCCTCTTTGAGTGATTTGCCGGATTCGTAATTACGGAAAATATTTTCCAGCACTACTATAGCATTATCAACCAGCATACCTGCACCCAGGGCAAGACCTCCCAGTGTCATTATATTTATCGAGAGGTTATTGAAATACATCAGGTTGAAAGTGGCTATTATGGATATAGGGATAGCAATACTTACAACCAGGGTTGTTCCAATGCGCCGCAGGAAGATAAAGAGTACAAAAACAGCAAGGATGATACCCAGGAGGGCTGTTTCTTCAACTTCATTTATGGCATTATCAATGAACTGACCCTGGTCCTGCACAATAATGAACTCATAACCCGGAAGGGCTTTACCAATATCCTCTATTGCCGCACTCAGTTCCTCTACGGCATTGACTGTATTGTAGCGCGGTTCTTTATAAACAGACAATCCCACACATCTTTCACCATCAATGGTTACAATATTTTGAGGGTCTTTGTTGGCAATATAGATATCGGCCACATCATCAAGGTATACAGGTATCCTGTCTCCTGCATCAAGTGTTTCTTCAGTACTGCCTGCCTGGGATCCTTCGGACATCTCCCTGAAGCCAAGTATAATATTTTTCAGATCATCCACTTCTTCTATAACACTGACCCCTTTGACAACATACCTCGTTCCCAGGTCGCTTATTGAACCGCCCGAGACATTACGGTTATAGCTGCTTATTTGCTGGGCTATATCAGAGGTGCTTATATCATAGGCTTCAAGAAGGTATTTGTTTGTCTGGATAAGCACTTCACTTTCCTCATGGCCGGAGAGCTGTATATCGGCCACTCCCTCAAGCCGGATCAGTTCATTACGGATATAATTTTCGGCTGTCTGCCTCAATTCGTCCATATTATCTATCCTTTCATGCTTCAGGGCAATGATCATCACCGGTGTGGCATTGGGGTCATACTGTGTTATGTTGAACTCATCCAGATCGGCATTCTGGCTGAAGGAGCTGATATCTTTCTGGAGATCAAGGAAAGCTTCGTCCATATCCTTGTTCCATGCATATTCCACAGTAACCAGTGCTGTGCCAACCATTGAAACAGATGACACGTTAATGGCATCTTTCTGCCTCATGGCGATTGACTCAACCTGGTCAACATACTGTTTCTCCATTTCTTCGGGAGGGCGTTCACCTGACTGCAGCTCAACAAATATTTTAGGGTTATTGAGATCAGGAAAAAGATCAGTCCCCAGCTTGCCGAAGGAGATTATTCCAAGCAGTATAATTCCCAGTACTAGCATTAATATTGTTACAGGGTTTTCTACTGCAAATCGGGCTATTTTTTTCATTGTGTGAAAGCTTATTTCAATATTTTTACCCGTGCATTATGGCTGAGTGTTTCAAAGCCATCGGTAACGACCCTTTCATTGGGACTCAGTCCTCTCACCACCTCAACTTCTTTATTATTCTCCAGCCCTGTCAGGATAACCCTTTCATTGGCCACACCCCTGTTCACAACAAAGACGGTCATCCCTCTCTGGCGGGAAAGAATAATATCTTTTGGGATTACGACGACCGAATCGGCGCTGCTGGTAATAATGTCAGCTTTGACAAACATGCCGGGACGCAGTTTGAGATCCGGATTACTGAGTTCTATGCTGCCCTGGAACGTCCTTGTCTGTGGATTAATGGCTGGTGATATCTGGCTTATTTGCCCTGTAAGTGTATCATCGGGCAGGGAATAGTTGGTTATCCTGACTTTTTTACCACTTGCGATAACATTGATATATTTCTCAGGCAGGTTAATATCCATTATCATTGACCGGTAGTCCATTATACCTGCTATTAAGGAACCTGTATTTATCTCCGAACCCTGGGTGTAATAGGGCAGCTCTGTAATAGTGCCGTCAAAGGGAGATGTTATTTTCATTTTCTCTATTTGCAGCCTGGCGTTCTCAACGTTTATCTGTGCATTGGTATAATCATAGCCGGCCTGTTTCAGTTCGTTGAGCGTTACTCCTCCTTTTTCATATAATGACTCCTGCTTTTCCAGGTTGCTTTTTGCCAGCTCCAGGTTAAGCTCGTACAATTCCAGCTTAACATTGTTTTTATATTCCTCATCTTCCAGCCTGGCAATAAGCGAACCTTTTTTTACCCTGTCTCCAAGCTGCCATGTCCTGCCTGTGGCAGGGTTTTTTTCCAGGTAATACCTGGCAGCTATTTCCGAGTTGAGTTCAATATCAATAACCGGGTAAACGGTGCCTGTTGTACTGACAAATTCTTCAATGGATTTCAGTTTTATATCCTCAACGGATACCGGGATTTCAACATCTGCCTCCAGTGCAGTGTCCCTGTTATTACAGGCTGCAAACAACAGGGCTATGAATATAATGTAGATCAATTTGTTTTTCATGACAAGATTTTATTTTATTTCTTATTGCTGATCAAGTGTTTTTACCGGGGTTACGCTTTCCTCTTTCTCAAAATCGTAAAGTGTTTGTATCTTAAGGTTCAGTAATTCGAGTTTATATGATATAATAGCATTGGTGAGAGAGAGTTGTTTCTCTGACAACTGGTTCTGGTAAATGTTCAGATCCATCCCTGTAAGATCACCATTTTCATATTTTTCCAGGTTAAGCTCATAAGTCAGTTGAGCATTGGTTACGTTCTGCCTGGCGATTTCAATCTGGTTCTTAAGGTTTATAAGGTTCCTGTACACCTTCCTGATGTTTATTATAATATCGTTTTCTTCCTCTTCAAGGCTTATCATCTGTGATTCGATGGAGGCTTCCGCGGCTCTGATTCTTGAGTCTCTTTCTCCCCAGTCCCATAAGGGTACGGAGAAGGACAGCGAGACCTGCTGGTTATCGGTTGGATTTGCATACAGGTTTCCCAGGTTTTCATTATCACCAAAAAGGCCGAATGAAAGGTTGAGGTCGCCATGAAACTCATTGAGTGCCTTGGTCTGTATAAGTGAGAATTCAGAGTTTTCAATATCTATTTCCCTCTGTCTCAGCTCCATCCTGTTTGCAAGGCCATGATCGGTGGCAAAAGTGATATCTATATCCATTGTATCCACTGAAATATCAGGGATCACTACCACATCGTCGTAGAGGCTCATGCCAATGATCAGTTTCAGATCGTCCTTGGCATCTTCCAGGCTCACCCTCTGGTTATCTACATCCGAACTGGAAGTAGCCAGGTTAAGTTCAGCCTGGAATAATTCTTCCCTGGCAGACAGGCCGGCATCCACCTTATTCTTTATTATTTCATGGCTCTTCTTCATATTCTGATATGCCTCCTCAGCAATTATCAGTCGCTGCTGTTGCTGGTAAACAAGGTAAAAATACTGTGCAACCTGTCTTTCCAGTCCAAGTCTCTGTATTGCATAGTTCAGCTGTGAATTTTCCAGGGCCAGCTCCAGTTCCCTTATTTGCATTTTTGTCCTGTTATATGTAAAAAGGGGCTGGTTTATGTTGAGTGACAGGTTGTTGCTGAACCCCTTGGTGCGGGAATCATTATACTCGCTGTAGGAATTTTGCCATGAGAACCTGTTAACCAGTGATACGGTGGCATCTGTGGCAACGATGGGTTGTGTGATTCTGAAATTACCGAAGCTGGTTGTTGTTTCCCTTGTATTCCACCTTGACACCAGGTCATTGAACTCCCTGTTGTGGGTATATTCAAATGGGTTTACTGACAGTGAGAAATTTGATTTAAGAGCTGCTCTCTGGGCATTGAGGTTTTCCCTGCTCCTTACAAGGTTAAGCCTGGTTCTTTTTATTGACGGACTGTTTTCTTCGGCTATATCCATTGCGGCTTCAAGGGTAAGTCCCTGTTGTGCACTGAGGCTTAAGCCAATTAAGAAAAATGTCAGAAGTAATGTTAGCTTATTCATATAAGATTATTTATAAGTATTCTGTTTAACCCATTTAATTGCGTCACCGCTTACTGTTCTGCCTTCCGACCTGTTTGTCATTAATACCCTTGCTGTATCGGGTGACAGGTAATATGAACCGAGGAGATTCCATCCATTTTCGGCATTTCCCCAGTCCAGGCTGATCTCTTCGCTGCCGTCATCATGTTCGACCTGGAAATGCAGATCCTGCATAACATTCCTGTTTTCTCCGCCCCTCCCTACCATCATCCTCTGTCCGCCGCGCTTACCTATATAGGTATAAATATCATAATAGCCGGCCTCTTCTATCCCTGCTGTCCAGCTGATATATCTTTCCCCGTTACCCGCACGTGTGTAGACGGCTGACTTTACATATTTGCCATAGTAATTACTTTCCACTGTTTTCTGCCAGTATTCAGGTGCCCACCATATAAACATTTCACGATAATCATTCCTGTTTTCCTCCCCGATCTTAAGCCATTCCTTTAATTTTGCCGTAGAGCTTTCCTGGTATATCCTGAACCCGGGATCTTCATTATCGACAATAATCTCATTTTCTTCTTCCAGGAGGGGCAGTTTATCAAGAATTATTTCGCCTTCGGTGTTATCATCTGTTTTGCCCTGCATAAGGTCGACCAGGGGGAACTGAAGTTCACCGGGGTTATTGACGGAAAAGAGTGTATTGACAAACATGCCGCGTGGTTGTGCATCCAGTATAACACTGATCCTTTTTGCCTGCTCAGCTTCGAGCTTGACGATCTTTTCGACATCATTGGTTTGCATGCCCCTTCCTTCCATACCGAATGACATACGTCCGCCCCCAGTAGCACTTATTGTAATGGAAACATCGCCTCCCATGCCTCGTCCACGGCCCTGCCCGGCTCCTCCCGTGCGAAAGCCCACATTAAAAATTCCGGCTGTTTCCTCAGGATTGGATGCAGTAAAGCTTACTTTGTACCTGGTGCGGTTTCCAACGACTATTTCGTTTACCACGATATCGGTAAAAAGAAAACCGGGTTGCCCTTTACCGTGATACCACTGCTCGAGGTATTTTTCGAGGTCAAAGCCAAAGTTCCTGTTCAGGGCATCGTTAAACTCCTGCATACTTACGTTTCTGAATTTATTTTCCTCGAGGTAGTCTGAGAACCAGCTGTTGAACTCTTCCAGACCGCATTCTGCACGAATAAGATTGAAAAGATAATCCCCTTTAAGGGTAAGGACTATTCTTGTAGTATCCGTAGAGGGATTCATAGCAAGAATTTCTTCGAGACTGTGATCCTGGAGAATTGTATTGGCCTTGTCATTTTCACTCAGTCCTCCCAGGAACATTCTCTGGAAGCCCCCCTGTGGTGCTTCAACTTTCTGGAGATGGCTTTCAAAAACTGCATTGATCACAGGATACTCGCCGGAGTAAAAATTATTCTTGTAAAAATAAAAGCTGGGCCCGAGTAAATACCTGCCCTGGGTCATTGATGCACTTCCCCGGTTAAAATTGAAAGTAGAGCTGGTTATAAAAGTATTCCTGGCAAAATTATTAAAGGCTCTTACCTGCAGTTCCCTGTCAGTAATTACCTCATTATTTCTTTCCATCCTTCTTTTCTGTCTCTTTAAGGTGCCGTGGAAATCGGCATTGGTCAGTGTGGCCAGTTTTTCCGGCAATAATATAAGTGACGGCTGCACTTCGGCTCTTGTCTGTGTGTTTTTTTTCTCCTCAGAATGAAAGTATACGGGCACTTCCACCAGCGAGAGACTGTTAAATGGATAAGCTGTGCTGAAATTTGTTTCTAGCTCTCTCATTGTTCCGGATATAAGGCTTCCTATTGTATCTCCCAGTTCATTCAGATCATTCCTGAAGTAATCGTGTCCCTGGTAGTAATGAGCAATAAAGTCAATAGAGTCCACCCTGATAGTATCGCTGACATATTGGCCTTCAATAAGGCTGATTCCTGTTAAAGGTTCATTATTTGAAAAGTACCAGTAGTCATTGTCGGATGTTCTCGCTCCCTGAGATATTGCAACAAGATCATTGCTTTTCGCAACCTTCAGGCTATAATTTGTAAAATCAATTATTATGCGTGCCGGTGTGCCCGGGTAAAAGTTAAGTCCTGCCACGGGATACCAGTGGGTCTCGGGTGTTAATAACAGGAACTCATCCTTTTGAATGGCATATCTTTTCTCCATCCTTAAGGGACCGTTGTTGAACAGGTTTTCCTGCTGGTCTTCAGTGATCCAGGGGTAACAAAAGTCCTCAAGTATTCTTCCCTCGTAAGCGAAACTGACCGTCAGGGCTGAGTCGGGAGGAAGGCTTCGGCCAAGATCAAGCATAATAATATGGCCATCAGGCGTGAAAGAGGCAGGTGACCCGTTGATGTGAACTTCTTTAACTGACAGGCCGGGGTTGAGCGAAAAGGGAGCTTCTGTAAGCAGCTCATCACTATTATTAAGACAGTTCAGTGTTGCCCTGGCGTCTATAATTCCCTCTGAATACCCGACTTCAATATCTGCATCATGGATTTTCAGGAAAGTGCTGTTTTCATACCTGCTGTTTGTTTCCATTACGGTATTTTTAAGCTTAAGAGTACCGTAATAATCATCCAGGAAATACCAGGCCGAGTAAGCTGTGGTGAATAAGAAAAAAAACAATGAGACGATACTTATTAGCCTGTGTGTTTTAGACTGGGGCAGTCGCTTGAAAATCAGTATTGACGTAAAAATGAAAACCAGGCCCAGGGATGTGTACATTACTCTGTGTGCCAGCATAAGGCTTATATCACTGTACCCTGTAATACCACTTTTGAAAACAGGGAAGGCGGAGAGCATATAGTCGAAGAATGAATTCATCCTTGTATTGAGGTAGAAGATGTTGAGTGCGGCCACTCCCAGCAGCAGTAGAAAGGTAATTGCCTGGTTGCGTATCAGTGACATGAGCAGGTATGCAAAACCAAGACTGAATATCAATGTAGGAATACTGACGATGAAAAGATATTCTAAATAGGCTCCTGCATTTATACCTGCCTGTTTTGATATTATGTTAATTACCAGACAGATAAAAAGGATTAGGATGTTAACACCCAGGAAGAGCCTCAGTATGCCCAGCGTTTTACCAAATATATATTCCATATTCGACATGGGCCTTGTATAGAGGACCTCGTTAGTATCCAGTTTCTTGTCTCTTTTGAGAAAGTCAGAGGCAAGAAAGATCACTATTAAGGCCTGGGCGACATTAAGAAGGTAGAGATTAAAGAGAGGCATTGATGAAGGGATGGCAAGATAGCTCCAGTCTTCCTCCCCAACAGGGCTGAAAATCCCTATATTCATTAATGTAAGAATAAATAGGGCTCCGATGGCAAAGAGCCTGAAAAGCCAGCTCCGGCGCAATGTTTTGGCCTCATATCGTGCAACGGTCCTGATATTGTGGATTGAAATCATCTTATTCAGATTGAAAAATTAATATTTGCTCCGTTTACCTTGTGTTCCATATAATAAACATATGCATGTTCGAGGTTGGGTTCTATCTCCTCGGCGTCAAAACCTGAAATGTCATCAGCCACCACCTGTGCATCCCATCCCGTCTCGCTGGGCATGGACGATATTATGTGGTATGTGTCCTTTATCCTGTCATACTCTTCCTGGGTAAGGCGCAGGTTGAAGACATGACCCCTGGTCTGTCTTACCAGCTCGTCCGGTGATCCTGCATAAACCATCTCACCGGTATTCAGCAGTGCCATCTTCTGACATGTGGATGAAATATCTCCGACTATATGAGTGGAAAGGATGATAATGACATCGTTCTGGCTGAGATCAGAAAGTATATTCCTGAAACGTATTCTTTCGTCGGGGTCGAGACCGGTAGTTGGCTCATCCACCACAATAATCTTAGGATCTCCGATAAGGGCCTGTGCAATGCCCAGCCGTCGCTTCATACCCCCTGATAATTTATTCGCTTTCCTGTCCCTTGCTTCCAGGAGTCCGACCCTGTCGAGCAGCTCATCAACTACAGCCAGTCTTTCTTTCCTGTTCTTTAAACCGGCAAGTGACCCCGCATAATCGAGAAATTCCCATGTTCTCAGGCGCGTGAAAAAACGAAAATCCTGGGGCAGGTATCCCAGGTATGAGCGCAACTTTTTCCTGTTATTGTGTATATTCTCTCCGTTGATAAGCACTTCCCCGGAGCTTGGTTTCATAAGTGCTACCAGGACTTTCATCAGGCTGGATTTACCGGCACCGTTCGGTCCAAGCAAGCCAAACATTCCTTCTTCAATAGAGAGAGTGATGTTTTTAACGGCATGATTACCGTTCCTGTAGATTACATCAAGATTATTTATCTCGATCTTCATTGGTTAAAGTATTTTTTTGTGTAAGCTTGTTATAGTATGAGACTATTTAAAGACGCAGAATATTTCATATTGATGGAAATATTTCCTTTTTCCTGTTTTAAAATATGCAGCGCTCATTATAATGATTTGAATTATACTGCACCCGTGTAAAAGTAATTTCTAAATTTGTAATAGAAAAGAATAATGGTGAATAGTGGTATTAACAAGCTCAAGATCTTAAATGACCCGGTACACGGGTTTATAAAGATACCCACCGAGTTTATCTATGATCTCCTGGAAGATCCATGGTTTCAGCGTTTAAGGTTCATCAAGCAGTTGGGCCTTACTGACATGGTATACCCGGGCGCCACCCACAGCCGGTTCCTGCACAGCCTTGGAGCACTTCACCTTATGAACCAGGCCCTGGCAGGCCTTCGTAAAAAAGACATTGAAA
>JAZBOI010000033.1:0-5427 GCA_036351095.1 Bacteroidales bacterium
ATTTACGGTGGTTTTATCCAGGCCGGTGTGGGCTTTTTCCTCCTGGCAGGCCTCGTGCTGGCCGTAGGTGCAGATCTTGTAAAGGCCAATGCTCTTAAGGTGTTCATAATCCTTATCTATACGGGTTTTGCCCTGGTGATCTTCTTTATCAACGGGCAGGTTGACCTGCGTGTGGGACTCATACTGGCTGTCGGTAATATGCTTGGTGCCTGGATAGGGGCAAGGACAGCAGTCAGCTGGGGACCAAAATTTGTAAGGATAATCCTGCTGCTGGCTGTCTTTGTTTCTGCTCTGAAGATACTGGGGGTTTTCGACCTCTTTACCTGAGTTTGAAATGATATGTAATGGTTCCCTTCTGGATGGTTGCATCCGGTTTGCGGTCGAATTTTGCAGCCATGGCAGCTTCGCGTGCCACCCTGAGGAAATATTCCTCCAGGGTTGTTGATCCTTTAACACCCGGCACAGCCTGGGTTACATTGCCATTGCGGTCGACCGTAACTTCCACAACAACTATGCCTTCACTCTGAATATTATATGCTGGTTTCGGTAAAGACCTGGCCTGGCGCCCCTCAAGGTTGAAGGATACTCCCTCCGTTCCTGTTCCCGAGCCTTCACCGTACCTGTCAGCACCAACAGCACCTGTTTCCACTCCCTGGTTACCGCGACCTTCCGTAATACCTTCACCGCTGGTGTCTGTGCCCTGGGCATTGGCCCTCTCCAGGGCGTTCCTTGTGCGGTTCATTATTTCTGTACGGCGCCTCTGCTCTTCCTCAAGCCTTCTTTTTTCGGCTTCTGCAGCCTCCCTTCTCAGTCGTTCCTCTTCAAGCTGCTGCTGTTTCAGTCTTTCTGCCTCGATGGCCTCCTGCCTGCGTCTCTCAGCTTCAGGATCGGGCTGCTCGACCTTCTTTTCCACAACGGGTGCCTCTTCAAAATCCTGTGTCAGCTGGGCTTCTTCTGTCTGTGGTTCAGCAACTGCCGCAGCCGGTATTTCTTCACTTACTTCCTCCCGGGAAGCCTGCTCGGCCTGGCTGCTTTCTTCCTGGCTTGAAGCAGGGGCCGGTTCCAGCAGTCCTGATCCCATATCATCGGTGCCGAAATTTACAAGTATTCCCTCTTCCTCGGGTGGTGGATCGGGCGGTTGAAAACCTGTGACAATAAGGATTACAGCCAGTATTATGTGAAATATTACCGTGCCGATTATGCCTTTCGTCTTCTCTGAAGGAAAGTCATACAGGTCCTTATTTGGGGTTTGTTGCAAGAATCAGTTTATATTGATTGTTTTTAGCTATATTCATAACTTTCACCACATGCTCTATGGGTACTGTCTTGTCAGCATGCAGGGAGACATACATTTCTTCGCTCTGGCCAATCTTCTGTCTCAGTGCCGCTTCCAGGTCTTCGAAAGCCACACGCTGGTCTTCCACATAGAATTGTATATCTCTTGTAATGGAGACTGTGGTCAGAGGCTTGGCCGAGGTCTGGCTGCTCCCCTGGGGCAGCAGCAGTTTAAGGGCCGTGGGATGAATCAGTGTTGATGTTATCATAAAAAATATCAGCAGGAGGAAGACAATGTCAGACATCCCTGCCATATTGAACTGAACACTGATTTTATTTCTTGATTTAATTGCCATGACTCATTCCTTAAGCTGGTTCATTCAGTATGTCCATAAATTCCGTTGAGGTGGCTTCAAGCCTGAAGATCACCTTCTCCACCTTTGACACGAGTATATTATAAGCAAAATATGCCAGAATTCCAACAATTAAACCGGCCACTGTTGTTACCATAGCCGTATAAATTCCGTTGCTGAGCAATGACACGTCAATATTATTACCAGCATTTGACATATCATAGAACGCTTTTATCATCCCAATAACCGTACCAAGAAAACCTATCATCGGTGCAGCACCGGCAACGGTTGCCAGGGTAGGCAGGCCTTTCTCAAGTTTATAAACCTCCAGTTTACCCACGTTCTCTATTGCCGTGTTAACATCGTTCAGGGGCCTTCCTATACGGGTAATACCCTTTTCGACCATCCTGGATGCAGGCGACCTGTTTGATTTGCACAGTGCCAGGGCTGCATCTATTTTGCTGTCGTATATATAGTCCTTTATCCGGTTCATAAAATTCATATCTTCATGACCGGCCCTGGTGATAACATAAAACCTTTCAACGAAAATATATATTGCTATCAGTGAAAGCAGTATAATGGGTATCATAACCCATCCTCCCTTTAACACCAGTTCACCAAAAGAAAGAGTTACCTGTTCCGACTCCTCCAGTATCAGGTCCGATTCCTGCAATGCAATGTTTAATAGTCTCATTTAAATATTAATGTTTAAATTTTATATGTTTTATTATTCTGTTCTCAGTGCGTGTCCTCTTAGCCGCGTGCACATTTATCCTGTCATAATTTCTTAAACCTGACGAAGATATAAAAAAAACGAGATATAATGTTTTGTATTATATCCCGTTTCATATTTTTTGTTAACAGTTGTTAATGAAGGCCTATAATCTGAACCTGCAGCCAGTAGGCACCGGCACCTGAAAGATATCCTATCACGGCCAGCCAGCTGATTTTCTTCATATACCAGATGAAATCAATCCTTTCAAGCCCCATGGCTGCCACCCCGGCAGCTGATCCGATAATCAGCATACTTCCTCCTGTTCCTGCACAGTAGGCCAGGAATTCCCAGAAAAGCCCGTCCTGCACAAAATTGGCAAGATATTCGGGGTTGGAAGACAGTTCGAGCAACTCGGGACCGGCTATCGGGTACATGCCCATTGCTCCGGCCACAAGCGGAACATTGTCAACTATGGCCGACAGTGCCCCGATGGCAAGGTTAATGGCATAAATGCTGCCCAGGTTCTCATCGAGCCACCTTGACATTACCGCGAGCTGACCGGCTGATTGCAATGATGCCACGGCTATCAGTATACCCAGGAAGAAAAAGATGGTGGGGGTATCCACTTTCTTCACAATATTGAAGATGTAGAGTCTTTTCTTGGCTTCCTCGGATTTGTTCCTGTGCATTATCTCGGTTACGAGCCACAGGATACCCAGGCCGAGCAGCATTCCCACATAGGGTGGGAGATGGGTTATGCTCTTGAATACCGGCACATTGATAAGACATGCCACTCCGAGGAAAAGTATAAATGTTCTCTCTTTCTGACTTGTGAAATTATGGCTCGATGCATCTATTTCAGGCCTTGTAACATTGCCTTTCATCATAAAGGAAAGGATGATCAGCGGGATGATCATACTGACAAGGCTGGGCAGGATAACTCTTGTTATTATAGGTATCGTGGTAACCTGTCCGCCTATCCAGAGCATTATCGTAGTTACATCACCTATTGGCGACCAGGCACCTCCGGCATTGGCCGCGATCACTATAATACTTGCAAAGAACCACCTTGTACCCCTGTCAGAGATAAGTTTTCGGAGAAGAGCAACCATAACAATGGTTGTGGTAAGGTTATCAAGGGCGGCTGACATAAAGAAAGTAAGGAAACCAAGTATCCACAGCAATTTAACCTTTGATGTTGTTTTTATCTTGTCGGTAATGACCTTAAACCCCTGGTTCTGATCAATAGTCTCAACAATGGTCATTGCCCCGAAAAGGAAGAAAAGTATCTCGGCTATCTCTATCAGGTGATGTCCCAGTTCATGTTTGACAAATTCCTGGGGGTGCTGTGCCATCTCAACGGTTTGCTGGCACGATGATGTGGCAAACTCGAGATTTCCCATTTTGGGCCTGATATTATCCAGGTAGCTCTGTGCCAGCATCTTTGTCTCATTCCATGAAGGGGACAGATTAAGGGAAAGAATCTGTTCGCTGAAGAGTGCATAAAGTGCCCACAAAATTGAGCCTGTAAGCAGAGCACTTGCAGCTTTTTCAATCTTAATGGGATGTTCCAGGGCTATTGCCGTATAACCCAGGATAAAGATAACGACCATCAATAGGAACATAATTGCAGGGATTTAATAAAACTTACATTTCATAGTGATTATTAAAGGGACAAAAATAAATTTATTTTTCTATTCTTCAATAATCCCGTCTTCTTCTTCTCTTTTAATATCACTTTTTCTCTTTCTGAAGAGATCACGTAAGCTATCAAAACTCTGCCTGAAGAAAAGTCCAAAGCCCTGTGTGTACGGGGCCGTTTCATAAACGAGGTTATCATTTGACCTGTTGAAAACTTTAAATCTTATTTTCTCGGTGAGCTTTACTTCAACATCGAAGTCGCCGGTAATTTCATTGGCTGATGTACCTGTTTGTGTTCCTCCTGCTTCGCCTCCGACATCAAAATTGCCGTTTATGATTACCCTGTCATTAAGTAACTGTGTGGATAGTGCCACCTCAACTTCCTGTGTGCTTATTTCATTGCCCGGCCTGTAGTTAAAGCCGATATCAAAGTCATTACTTATCTGCGACAGCCAGTTGCTCAGCTGGTTTGACAGCATCTCGGTTGTTGTTACGCCCATGGCTGATGCACCTGCATTTGTTGTATTCAATGATGCCCCGGCAAAGGACGGATCAGGATAGAAACTGTTCATCAAAAGCAAATACAGGAATTGCCGGCTCATTTCTTCCTCTGAATCAATGGCTGCCCTGAGATCGGTTCTCATCGATTCATCGGCAGTAGGCAGGTAAATATCAAAACCTATGACCGGGTTTACAAGCTGCCCGCTGATATTCAGATGGCATTCAACAGGTATGCGTTCCGCATATGCCTCGTCCTGGAAAAGATCTTCAAGTGAAGCTTTCAGTTTATAGATGGCCCTGGCATCCACATTAGCGTTCATAATATCTCCATTCCAGGATATTGTCCCTCCCTCTTCAACAATAAACCTCTTATTGAATATATTACCAAGGGTTAACTGGTATTCACCATCTTCTATTACGTAATCACCAAAAATGGTAAAATCACCTTTTTCATCTATTGCCATGTAGAGTGTCCCTGCTCCGCGCGCTTTCATCAGGTCGCCCAGGCTGGAGTCAAAAACAAGCTGAACCTCGGCATCAGGTGTAACGTCAAGTTCAAAATTCAGTGATATGGATCCCTGATCACTACTGTTCATCAAAGGCAGGTTGAAGGTCTTTGCGCGATCAGTTTCTTCTGCCTCTTCCCTGAAGCTGATAAAGGTATAATCACTTACCTTATCGTCCGTTCCGAGGGGAATGAACATCCTTGTATTTCTTTCCGTTCTTGCTGAAATATTGAAATCTAGCTTGTTTGCCGGGCCTCCGATGGTTATCAGACCCGATGCATAAGCCGTACCATAAAAGAGGCTGTTGTCATTCTGCCTGGTATCAAAGGCCAGTATATTATCAGCATCAATGCGAAGGTCAACAAACCAGTCCTTAAAGTTATTATGGGAGACGTATCCATCCAGCATTGCATTATTGTCGCGGTTGTCCCTGACA
>JAZBOI010000034.1:0-3140 GCA_036351095.1 Bacteroidales bacterium
GCCGATACCGTCAACGAAGATGGCGAGCCAT
The DNA here is from genome assembly GCA_036351095.1 of Bacteroidales bacterium. Lineage (GTDB taxonomy): Bacteria > Bacteroidota > Bacteroidia > Bacteroidales > VadinHA17 > UBA9300. The sequence continues at coordinate 32 of JAZBOI010000034.1, forward strand.
CCAAGTTTGTTATAGGTATGCAGCGACCCAGTGTGCGCAGCTACTGGAAAATACCTATCCTTAACCGTGGCCTGTCCCCGGTAAAGGCTGAAGATCCTGAAGTTGACCCCATGATAGAGCGTTGCGTAAACAAAAAGAAAACACTTATTGCCACCTACACCTATGATGTGCTTAAGCTGGCCGATGTGGTGGTGGTGGATGTGCAGTGCGATTATATAAAAAAGGATCTGGGCAATGTCCGTTCCGGACGCACCGATATGGCCGCCCTTGAATCCTCGCTGGGAGTGATAGCAGAGCATATACCTCCTGAAGCCCTGGTGCTGATTGAGACCACCGTGGCTCCCGGGACCACCGAGCAGGTGGCCTATCCTATAATGAAGAAGATATTCAAGAAGAGGGGCATTACATCAGATCCCCTGCTGGCCCACAGCTATGAAAGGGTTATGCCGGGGCGGAATTATGTAGCCAGCATACGCGATTTCTGGAGGGTCTGCAGCGGCATCAATGACAGGGCAAGGGAGAAAGTGGTCAAATTCCTGAACGAAGTATTGAACACCGATGAGTATCCCCTTACGGTAATGGATAGGCCCATCGAATCCGAAACGGCCAAGATTGTTGAGAACAGTTACAGGGCAACCATACTGGCCTTCCTCGATGAATGGAGCCTTTATGCCGAGCGTAACGGTGTTGACCTGATAAAGGTTATTGAAGCAATCAAGGTAAGGCCCACACACAGCAATATGATCTTCCCCGGGCCGGGTATAGGCGGTTATTGCCTGCCCAAGGACGGTGGACTGGGTGTATGGTCCTACAAGCATATCCTGGGCTTCGAAGATGATATATTTAAGCTCACCCCCATGGCAATTGATATTAATGACACAAGGGGCCTGCATGTAGGTCAGCTTACCCGCGATGCCCTCAGGAATATGGGACAGCCGATAGCTGGCGCTGATGTCCTTGTCCTTGGTGCAGCCTACCGCCAGGATGTGGGCGATACACGCTACAGCGGATCGGAGATAGTGATAAGAAAACTGGCAGAGATGGGGGCTGAAATAAAAGTGCATGATCCCTACGTTGAGCACTGGTTTGAGTTTGAACAGCAGGACAGCTATCCTGCACCGGGACAGAGTAAGGCCCAGTTTTTCAGGAACCAGGACAAGCTTAAGGACATGCATGTTGAACAGGATCTAACAGAAGCACTGCACGATGCCGAGGCTGTGATTTTTGCTGTACCCCACGAAGCCTACCTCGATCTTGACCCCGATGAGGTGGTAAAAGACATTGGACAGCCTGCAGCCATAATTGACTGTTTCGGTATACTCAGTGATGATAAGATAAAGAGATATTTTGAACTGGGCTGCGAAGTGAAAGGTCTTGGCCGGGGACATATACAGCGACTGAAGGAAGCGGTCAGGAAAGGATAAAAACTGGCGCGCAAAAACCCGTCTAAAATCTTGTGTTTACGATATTGGTGTATTGTGAACCAAATGTATAGCTTATTGCCACTGTGCCGGAGAAAGAGAAATCGGTTGCCAGCTCACGCTGCCTGAGCAATATCTGCTCAATTGAAGCCTCTCCCCTTGGAAGTGCCAGCTGATCCCTTAATATGTTATAATCAGCCTGGAGGGAAAGAGAAAAACCTTCGAAGAGCCTTCCCGATATCTGGGCATATACCTCCAGCCTGTTCCTGGAGAAATCGTGCAGGTAGTTTGAACCAATCAGGCCGGTTTCAACACTGCCCCAGGGCTGCTGTATGTTTACCATTCCTTTTAACTGGTGACTATAGAGTATTTCTTCCGTTTTACCGTAGATGGTTTCATCATAATAATCATAATACCCGACACCAAGCTGGTAGGTCAGTGTAATAGCTTTCCTTGTGGCTTCCCTGTAGGGAAAAACACTGTATTCAATGCCCGGGCTTAAAAGGACTTCATGCCTTATATTCCTGCCACTTGCAGTGAAGTATTTCCCGAATAACCCGGCTGACCAGTGATCATCGAGGCTCATAATAACGTAACTGTCGAGACCGTGGCGATGCTGCCGGCTGATTACCGGATCAGAAGTCTCGGAGGTCTGAATAAATACACTGTTATAATTAAAATAGGGCCTTATACGTATTTTCCAGGCGTCTGTAACACGATCAGCAAATATTCCCCAGCGCGAATTAAAGCTCTTCTGGTTCGATTCCAGCTCAACATTTATGCCGCCCAGGTATGACTGAAATATCCAGAAGTCCCATGGATCCTCTACCTCTGTCGTTCTTCTAATGGCCACACTGTCATTGTATATGATGTCGAAATTGCATCCCAGTGGAGTCTGAAGCATAAAGGAAGCATAACCCATTGTAAGGAAGCGCTTGATAGCTTCACGCTGCTCGTCATAGGTGGTATTTGGTTCCACGTGGTGCTTCATGGTATATTCAGTTCCGCTAAAATCGCCACGGCCGATAAAGGTGAACTGGTACTCCCTGCCTCCGCCGGCCGTTCTCTCATCGGTGACGAATACATGAATATCTGCCTGTTCAGGGTCACGCACGTAGTTAACGAAATTGAGCTCCATTCGGATAAAATCATAATCGCACCTCCGGCAATCGATATAAACATTGGGATGTTCGTCCTGAATACTATCAACATTGCTGGCATCGCTTACCTGCCCGGTCACAGGAGAAACTATCAGCAAAAGATGCACTACAACAAAAAGAAAATATTTCATGTCTTAAAAATTTTAATATACCGTGTCCAATGTATCACCTCATTAGCTTCAAGTTACAATAATTTTAATTTTTTGACAGCAGGTCCGGCAATAATCCGGTCAGAATAATAACAAAAGCTGTAGCTAATAGTTTACTTTGACTTTTTACCCGGTTGTACTAGAAGGCCATCACCGGCCATCTGCGGAGCCTGTCCGGCATGGGGACCGGAACAAATGATAAATACTGAGTGGTCTCAGGGAAATAAAAAAGTTGTATAATTTCAATAAATGCTGTAATATTGCAGTCCGAAAATTGACCAATTTCACAAAGGGCCCATAGCTCAGCTGGTCAGAGCACCTGACTCATAATCAGGGGGTCGCTGGTTCGAGCCCAGCTGGGCCCACACGCAGGCAGCCA
>JAZBOI010000035.1:0-3791 GCA_036351095.1 Bacteroidales bacterium
ACATATATACTCAGGTATACCGGCTATGCTGATATTTACCTCAACAGCCAGAATATTGTCAGTGGCCGTACTTATTCATTTGAGCATGGCTCATCAATACGCAACCCAACCATCAACACAATATTTTTTACCGATGTTGTAGGAATGTTCTCCGAGATTTTTGCAAAAGAAACAATATCGGTGACAGCCAAAGATGTTTCCTTCTGGTTTAAGAATACCCAGAATGGAATTCAAAAATTCAATATGCATGCAAGATCAGGAACCCTGGTCGCAGTAATGGGTGGATCCGGGGTTGGAAAATCCACCCTGATAAATGTGCTTAACGGTAACCTGAAACCTGACAGGGGTGAAGTGTTTTTTAACGGTTTTAATCTGAATAATCCTGAAGATAGAAGAAAGATAAAGGGCATAATTGGCCTGGTTCCACAGGAAGACCTGCTTATAGAGGACCTCACTGTTTACCAGAACCTTTACTACAGTGCTAAGTTGTGCCTTGATAACCTGGATGACAATGAGATAGAGGAGGCAGTTGACAGAGTGCTGGACGAGCTTGATCTTAAAGATATTAAAAATCTGAAAGTGGGAAGCCCGCTTAAGAAGGTTATAAGCGGGGGTCAGAGAAAGAGGCTGAATATTGCACTTGAACTGATCCGCGAACCGGCTGTTTTGTTTATTGACGAGCCTACCTCCGGACTGTCATCCGTTGATGCCGAAAATGTAATGAACCTCCTGAAGGAGCAGACGGATAATGGCAAACTGGTAATTGCCAATATCCACCAGCCATCATCCTACCTCTATAAGATGTTTGATGAAATACTGATACTTGATAAGGGTGGTTTCGAGATCTTCTACGGGAACCCGATGGAAGCAATAGTGTATTTCAGAAGGATGAGCAATCATGCCAATCCTGATGAGGACCAGTGTGCCTATTGCGGTAATGTCAATACTGACCAGATGTTGCAGATCATCGATGCAAAGGTGGTAAATGAACATGGCAAGCTGACCAATAACCGTAAAGTATCACCTGAAGAATGGTCAAGGCTATTCGATGAACATGTAAAACCCAAACATTCTGGTTCAGTTAAGAAGGAGAAAATTCCCGACAGTAACTTCAGCATACCCAATAGGCTGAAGCAAATGGTATTGTTCTTCAAAAGGGATCTTATATCAAAGCTGGCAAATGAACAGTACCTGCTGATAACACTACTTGAAGCCCCCCTGCTGGCACTAATACTTGGCTATTTTACCAAGTATATCGATATCTCCTCAGACAGCCCTGCCGAATATGTTTTCTATTATAATGAAAATCTTCCTGCATACCTCTTTATGTGTGTTATTGTTTCCCTCTTTCTTGGTCTTATCGTCAGCTCGGAAGAAATAATCAGGGATAGCAGGATACTTAAGAGGGAATCTTTTCTTAACCTGAGCAGGGGAAGTTACATTAATTCAAAGGTATTAATACTTTTCATCCTCTCAGCAATCCAGACACTCACATTTGTGGTCATCGGGAATTTTATTCTCGAAATAAAGGGAATGACAGCCAGTTACTGGTTGATACTTTTTTCGACAAGCTGTTTTGCCAATATGCTGGGGCTGAATATATCAGCCGGTTTTGACAGGGTGATAACCGTATATGTCCTCATACCTTTCCTGCTGATACCCCAACTGTTGTTCAGCGGGGTAATTGTAAAATTTGACAAGCTCCACCGTTATTTCACCAATTTTGATTATGTCCCCTTTATAGGCGATATAATGACATCACGATGGTCTTATGAAGCACTTACGGTTCACCAGTTCAAGGATAATCAATATCAAAGACTGATTTTTGATAATGAAATGGATGAAAGCCAGAATTACTGGTACTATTCATTCCTGATCCCCGAACTTGTGAAGAAAAACCAGGAATGCCGGATAGCCATTGGAAAGGATGAATACCGTGATCACTTTGAAAACAACCTGTATAAACTTGGGAAATATACCCGGCTTTTATCCGATAAGGCAGGCATTGATAATGATGACCTGGTAGAAAAATACAATACCACAGATTTTGACACCGGGGTGGCAAATCTAAGCAAGAAACGACTGGATACCCTGGGTAAGCATTACAGGTCTGCTTTCCTGGCTGCACGTGCTGCTTCCGATTCCAACAAAGCTGCAATTGAGGAAAGGAATGGCAGGGGGTACCTGGAAGAGCTGGAGATGGACCATCATAACGAGAACCTGGCTAATTTCTGTCTTAATCTCAGGAGCGAGGACCGGATAATCGAAACGAGGAAAAAAATAATCCAGAAAGCCGACCCTGTTTATATGATGCCCACTGCACGCAACGGAAGGGCACATTTCTATGCTCCCTTCAAAAGGATAGGGAATGTCCATATCGACACTTACTGGTTTAACCTCGGAGCAATATGGTTGCTAAGCCTCTTTCTTTATTTAACACTTTACACAAACCTGCTGAGGAAAGTAATTAATTCATTTGGCAGGGTTGAGAAAGTGTGAATGCTTACAGTTGTTTAAAAAGCTCAATAATTCTTTCTTCATACTCTTCATCTGCTATCACCGCTCCCCAGCCCTCTGTTTCCTGGTAAAGTCCATTAAAAGCCGAACCGTGATAGTTCCTGATAATATGAGGTATCCCTTCGTTATCCAGTATTTCCCTTATTCTCTGTGCCTGGAACTCATTGTCAAGTGTAACTATCCTTTTTGTCATATTTTTATGTTTATCATTTTAATTATTCACATATATTATCGCTAAGCCCTTTGCCGGCTATCTATGATCCTTTCTTATCTGAAGCAAGAGGTGCACAAAGAACTATTATACTCATTTCTTTTTGAAGTTATAGTAGTTCTGTATAATAATTTCAGATATTTCCCCCGATTCACCCTTTTTAAACTCAAAGGGTGCCCCATCATCCATGTTAAAGAACAATAATTCCGATTCAGGATAAATCCTGAAGTCTATACCATCCCACTGTTGTACACAGAACAGGTGATCGTCGGCCGCGGTTATTTCAAGCACCATTTCCTGGTCCTGCCAGGGAAAGGTATAAAGGCCTACAAATTTCTTTAGATCAATTTCATCAGCATCCAGCACCTCCTTCTTGAGTGGTTTATAAGTTGACCAGCTGTAAACATCAGAAAATGACCTCAGTATTTCTGACATCAATTGGCCCCCGTTATCACTGTTTGTCATAATTGCAACTCCCTGGCCGAACCTGGCAAAAGCGAAAAGCTGGCACCTGTACCCTTCGTTCGCTCCTCCATGTCCGAAAGTGAGTGAATCACCTTCACCGCCTAACCCGGGTCCCAGGCCATGGGAATCCATTTGAGGTGTAAGCATTTCCTCTGTCATTCCCTGTGAAATAATCCTGTTGGATTCTCCTTTCAGTGAATTCTGTACTTCAAGAGCATACATAAGAAGGTCAGAAGGTGTTGTCCATAGTCCGGCAGCAGCCATCTCCGGGTAAGTATGCCATCGGCCTTCCACCATTTTGCCATCCGGCCTGTGACCTGATGCTGCATTATTTTTAAGTTCTTCGGGAAGAGCTTGTTCGTAAGTGCTGTTTGTCATCCCAATTTCAGACAGTACGTACTTCTCCATAAGTTCAGGGAAATCCATCCCGCTGATATCTGTCAGCATCTTCTGCATAACAGTATAACCGCCACCCGAATAGCGATATATTGAACCGGGAACTGTGTCGGGGTAAATGCGTGCTGAATTTGCAGGTTTTTCACCCTTGAGTACCTGTATTACCAGGGGCACGGTGTCCGTGGATGAATATCCTCCAAAA